>JBHADY010000021.1:0-3916 GCA_041855325.1 Ignavibacteriota bacterium | reverse complement strand
TACCACTTACTCTAACGGTGAAGATTTGTGTAATGCTGAGAATAGCTTCATCAATTGAATAAACTAAAGCATCTACTTTAGTAGAGAATAAGTTAAAGAAGATGATTGATAAAATCGCAACGATAAGACCAGCTGCAGTGTTATAGAGGGCTTCAGAGATACCCACAGCTAACTGAGTTGCATCCACAGTACCTGCTTCACCGAATGCTGCGAACGCTCTAATCATACCAACTGTCGTACCTAAAAGACCGAACATCGTACCGATTGATGCATTTGTAGAAAGGATTACGAGGTTCTTTTCTAAGAGTGGAACTTCCAAGTTCGTAGCTTCATCCACTGCTCTTTGAACTTCGCTCATTTTCTTTTCTTTGTCGAGCTGGTTGTCGTTCTTCACTTCGAGGAATCTTTCAATTGAAGAACGGATAATGTTTGCTAAGCTGCCTCTTTGAGCTTCGCAAGCTGCAAGTGCTTCTTCGTATCTTTCGTTTTGCAAATCTTCTTTGATTTGTGCAACGAATTTCTTCATATCGCCTTTGCCTTTAGCTTTGCTGAGTGATAGGCTTCTTTCAACTACGAATGTAGAAGAAACAAGGATAAGACCCATGATGATAGCCACGATAGGACCACCAGTGTAGATCATCGCAAGAGCGTGTCCTGGTTTTGGTTTATGACGAGTCATACCATCAAGGAAGCCATCTGGATTACCAAATCCAAATTCAAAAATACTATAGGCAACTGCCATAGATAATACAATTACGATAACATTAAAAATGTTTTTCATAATACACCTTTGTTTTAAGTTTATTAATAAAAATATAAATTATTGACAAAATTATTTATTGTTTCTGCATACCTTCAATGAAGCGTTCCACGCCATTCATATCCTTATACACTTTGGTTTCAAAATTAGTTACAGAAAACAGCTTTTCTATCTCCGCTGCTTGCCCGTATCCGATTTCCAAGAAGAACTTCCCTCCGGGATTGAGCATCTTTGGGAATATCTCAGCAAACCGTCTATAGAAGGTAAGCCCGTCCGCCCCATCTGTTAGGGCTTCTTTCGGCTCGTAGTCCAGGACGTTCTTATCTAAGTTATAATACTCATCTATTGGAATATATGGTGGATTTGAAACGATTAAATCGAATTTCGTTTTTGGTATCTGCCTTAATATATCCAATTTATGCAAGTATAAGTTATTAATTAAATATCTATTAGCATTTTTCTTCGCTACTTTTATAGCATTTTCAGAAATATCGACTGCATAGACCTTTGCGTCTCTCACTGCCTTTGCTATGGAAAGCGCTATGCAGGCGCTTCCGGTGCCGATATCCAACACGCTATAACCACTAAAACGATTAAGTGTAGATTTTAGTATTAATTCTACTAATTCTTCTGTTTCAGGACGCGGGATAAGTACCTCTTCGTCCAAATCCAGCTGTAGATCTCGAAACGTAGCTGTGCTAATCACGTACTGAATAGGCTTATTCTTAGCCACGTCCAGCATCTTGCATCTTATCTCGTTAAGTTCTTTATCATAAAGCGGCTTATCGTGATTAAGATACAATTCAATATCACTATATCCGAGCACATCGCACATCAGCCATTGCATATTTATGCGAGCTTCGGGGATATTTTTACTAATTAGGAACTCTGTCCCGAGTTTTAGTACTTCTACTACGCTTTTCAAGTCGTCTTAATGTATGATTATATCTTTATGAAAAATAATAGCACTATGAAATACTAATTTTTATTCTTTTTCATTTTTTCAGCTATCAGCGATAGCACCGCCATTCTGATGAACACGCCGTGAGTAACTTGAGTTTGAATAAGCACATTCGTATGTTGGCTAATATTGTAATCAAGTTCCACACCATAATTCACTGGACCTGGGTGCAATAGCACTAATTCCGGCTTTTTGTTAAAGTGATTAACATCCACGCCGTAATAGTGAGAGAACTCTCTAATGGAAGGCAATAAGCCGGATTCCATTCTTTCTCTCTGGAGGCGAAGCACGAGAGCTACGTCTGCCCATTCGATAGCTTCTTCGATAGTGTCGATAAGCTCTAAGTTCCAGTAGTTAAGTCTGCGAGGGAACAAAGTGCCAGGAGTGCAGAGCCTCACTTCAGCACCAAGAGTCCGGAGCATAGTCACATTAGAGCGAGCCACGCGGCTGTGCAGTATATCACCAACTATGCACACTTTCAGTCCCTTCACATCGCCGAAGTGTCTTTGCAGAGTGAATGCATCGAGCAGTGCTTGAGTTGGGTGTTCGTGTTTGCCGTCGCCAGCATTGATAATAGCGCCGTGAGTATTGCTTTGCAGGAACTGCGGAACGCCGGAGCATACGTGTCTTACAACGTACATATCCACTCCCATAGCTTCGATAGTACGTAGCGTATCAATTAGCGATTCGCCCTTCTTAAGGCTTGAAGAGGAGGATTGGAATGATAGCGTATCGCCGGAGAGGCGTTTAGCGGCAAGGTCGAATGAGAGTTTAGTTCTAGTGGAGTTCTCGAAAAACGCCATAGCAACGGTGAACCCTTTTAAGTGATTGAACTTCACTCCGGGTTCATAATTATCTATAAAGTATTGAGCTCTCATAAAGATTGACTTTAAATCATCATAAGTTAGGTCATCTGCACCTAACAGATATGGCTTTGAGATCGACAATTCTTCCATATTTTTTCTTTTATTATTTGTTCAAGTATAAATCACACAAAAATAAAAAAAAAACCGCTATTATTTAGCGGTTTTTTTTTCAATTGGGGAAAAATATATTACTTTTTCTTTGCAGACTTCTTTGCCGCAGGTTTTTCGGCTGCCTGTGCATCTGCATTTACTTTATCGGCAAGTGATTTACCTGGTTTGAACTTCGCCACAGTTTTTGCCGGGATTTCAATAGTTTCATTTGAACCAGGCTTAATGCCTTGTCTTGCTTCTCTCTTTGATACTTTGAAAGTACCGAATCCGATTAAAGTAACGCTTCCTCCGTTTGCTAATTCATCAGAAATAGCATCGATGAAACCTTTTAGACATCTTTCGATGTCAGTTTTCTTTAAACCTGTATTTTCTGCTACTGCATCTACAAGTTGAGCTTTGTTTAAGGCCATAATTGCTCCTGTTTATGATATTTATTTTATAAAGGGTTATTTAATTTATGTTCTTGAGTTATTATTATGTTTAGAGTTAATACTATTAATTAGATTAGCTTGCTTCGGTTAATATTTGCGTTTTTATGCTATAGTCTCGGATTAAGTTTTCGTTAGTTTAGCTTTATGTTCATTATTAGCGACTTCCACCTCTCATTTAGAGCTTTAAAAAAGTAGCATAGACGTCTGTAAGTAAGTTTGAACAGTGTTCTAACTTTATCAGTCGCTAAAATACGAATTCTTAATCAAATAGCAAAAGAATTCTTTTTAGTTTTCCACTTTTTTTGCAGTTTTTCCTCATTTTTACTAAGAAATACGTGTTTATACGGATATCAGGGCTTGCTCTTTCCCTATCTATCGCCTATAGCGTCATCTTCGTAACTGCATATATGCAAAAAGCAGAGAAACGATTATTTGCATCAATTCTCTGCTTTTTATATAGATTAAGTTTGGTCTTATTCGTCCAATAAGTCAGTATCTTCCTCAATTTGAGGTTTCGCTATGTGCAGTCTATCAGCTAAGATTTCCTTCATTGCGAAGAAAGTCGGTTTAAGGAGTTCATCGAACTTCTTGCTAATAGCCACTTGCTCGTAGTTCACTGTTTCAGTTTCGCTATCTACTCTCACCTCATCGAGCTGAGCAATAGTCTCTGCGCGAATTTGGTCATTGATTTGGCGAGCTCTCATACTTAGGGCTACGATTGATTGATAAACCACACCTTTTTCTGATTCTTTCATCCTTACGAGGACTGGATTAATGCTATAAGTAT
>JBHADY010000020.1:0-5347 GCA_041855325.1 Ignavibacteriota bacterium | reverse complement strand
ATAGAATATTATCGTTAATTATATAGTTAGAAAACTAACTATATGTAATTTATCAACTGTCATTGTATAGTGCAAGGTAAAATATTAAGCACCTGCTACTATACGAAAGACAAATATAAGTATTTTTCACAAATAATTAACAATTGAATTATTGTTATGTGGAAAATAATTACACCTGTCTTTTCTAATAAACATTAAAATAGCAAAAAGTTACAAGATGCCGAAAACTTATAGCTTATAGTAACTGGTTTCTATGGACTTACTACTGATGCGATAATAAGCCTCCTCGCCGGACTGGGTGCGTTTTGCCGAATTGAAGCGCACTTTGCTTTGCTTCTCACACTTTGTGATTTCCTTTGAACTGGCATTCCCGCCAAGCTCTATAAGAGTATAAGCATCATCGATGGCTATGACTTTGAATTTCGCGTCATCTATCTTTCCATTATAAGCACGGGAAAGCCATCTTTTAAGTGTTTTCGAGTAGAGAGACGGCACTGCTATCTTCCCATTTCTCAGGGTAAAGTGCATATCTTTCGCCGAGAAAGGTACTTTCAGCAGGCGAGTTTCCCCATTATTGATAACTATCTCTAAAGGCTGCTCGTTCGCTTGAGAGGAAATGATAGTCGACTCGGTGGAGCTTTCAATACCGGATTTGATAATCACGTGGATGTTCGCTTGCGCCGCTAGTTTTATCATTTTCGGGAAGATAAGTTTTAGTCCGCACTTGCCCAATAGGTAAGCTTGCTTATAGCTTAGTTTATTGATGAGATGAGTGTCGGCATTAACTTTTGGATCGGCAGAACGAATACCGTTCACATCTGAGAAGATGACTATTTCGCTACAGTTCAGATATTTTGCATAAATAGCTGCGGTCAGATTAGAGCTTTCAATTCCCATAGTGGTGGTTATTCCTTCGGCATTCGCAGCGACGAATCCTTGGGTAATTAGCACTTTGTGTTCCTTCCACATTGGGATTAGTTTTTCCTTTATATTGCTCTCTGTAGCGGAGAGTATCGGGCTGGCTTGCCCGTAGTTTGAATTAGTAATAATGATATTTGATGAATCGATAAACCCAGCATTTACGCCGTGAATATTGATGAAATGAAAAGCTATTAATAGAGAAAGTTTTTCTCCATAGCTCATAATTTTGTCTAAAGTGCGTGCGGTTAGCTCTTTCACTATGGAAACACCTTTCAGCAGGGAGTGAAGTTCGTGTTTCGCTTCACTAATTTGATGAATAGTGATTCTGCACAACTCTTTATCATTAATTAACTTATCGGCATAGCATTCGTATTCTAGGGCTATTTCATCGATTAAGCTAACCGCAGAATCTAAATTTCCGCTTTCGGCAAGCTCTGCAGCGCTTCGTAGCTTCTTCGTCGTCTTAGAAAAAGCAGAAACCACTAATAGTATATTGTTATTTTCTTGGTTTTGTTTTAATGTACTTAGCATATTATCAAATGCAAACAAATGGCTAAGCGCAGCCCCACCAAATTTCAAGATTTTAATATTTTTCACTTTTTGCATTATAATATTTTCTGTTCTTACTTAGCTATGCAAAAATACGTATTTACTTCAAATATATGACGATATTTCATAGTATTTTTACACATTTTTAAGTTTTTTTTATTAATTTTTTAGATTTTCTTGCATATTTAATTAATAATGCTTAATTTTGTTATGTGATAGTGAACCACTATTCACTTGTTGCTATGAAATTAGTACATTAAAGGTATCTATATGATTAAAACTATTAAAGAATTAGACTTACAAAACAAAAGAGTATTAATAAGAGTGGACTTTAACGTTCCTCTAAGTGAAGACGGCACTGTGCGTGATGATGCAAGGGTAAAGCGTTCTCTCCCAACTTTAGATACAATTATTAAAGCGGGTGGCGTGCCAGTAATTCTTTCCCACTTAGGCAGACCAAAAGAAGGACGCGAAGCAAAGTTCTCCCTACTGCCAGTGGCAAACTTATTAAGAGAAAAATACGGCTATAAAGTTCACTTCGCTGAAGATGTATTAAGCAATGATGCCGTGGAACTAACTAAATCCGCAAAATCAGGCGAAATGATACTTTTTGATAATATTCGTTTCTATAAAGGCGAAACTAAAAACGACCCCGAACTCGCTGCAGCGCTTGCTAAGCTCGGAGATGTCTACGTTAACGATGCTTTCGGTGCGGCTCACCGCGCTCACTCTTCCACTGAAGCTGTGGCTAAGCACTTTCCAGAACGCGGAATGGGTCTCCTCTTAGAAGCTGAACTCGACTATCTGAACAAAGTAATTAAAAACCCCGAAAAACCATTCACAGTGATTCTCGGTGGCGCGAAGGTATCCGATAAAGTCGGTGTAATTGAAAATATTATTGATAAATGCGATAATATACTAATCGGTGGCGGCATGGCATTTACCTTCATTAAATCAATTGGTTATGAAATTGGAAAATCCCTCTTGGAAGTTGAACACATAGAGCTTACGCAAAAGCTAATAAAACAAGCAGAGAGCAATAACGTAAAACTCGTTTTACCGAGCGATGCCGTTGTGGCAGACAAGTTCGAAGACACCGACAATAAGCAAGAAGTATCTGTTAAAAATATGCCGAATGATAAACTCGGCTTAGATATTGGCTCCGCAAGTATAGATGAATTCAGAAAAATCATTCTCTCCTCTAAAACTATTTTCTGGAATGGACCTATGGGTGTATTTGAATTCACAAACTTCGCAAATGGCACTAATGAAATAGCTAAAGCCGTAGCCGAAGCTACTTCAAACGGTGCAACCAGTGTGATTGGTGGTGGGGATTCAGCCTCTGCTATAAAAAAACTAGGATATGAAAGCAAAGTTTCTTACGTATCCACTGGCGGTGGTGCGTCCTTAGAGTTCTTAGAAGGTAAGGAACTTCCTGGAGTTGCAGCTCTCAATATATAAAATAATTTTTGGTATATACTTTGATAACCTAACGAAATACTATTGGGATTATTTGATTTTAATGGCTAATAATAACCACAGTTTTATAATCCCACATTTTGTTTTACTATCAAAGTTGATTTTATGCAAAAGAAAAAGACACATATTACAAACATTCTCAGAATTAACAGAAGAACTAATAGCAGAGCAAAGCTATTTGCTCTGCAATTATTAGCTTTTATTGCTTCTGCAGCTTCGGCATTTGCTCAAGTGGCTTCGCCGAGCAATTGGCTGTATCCAGATGGCAATACAGAAGCTACTCGCCTTAATCGCTTTCCATCTAAACCGCAGAGCTTAGACTCTTTCCGCGTTAAGTGGGCTATTAGCGAAATTAGCGGAGATGTGCGTCCGCTAATCGGCAATATTGTTAATAATGAAAAAATAAACCAAAGTTTCAGATATGCACCGAATGAAATAGCTGCCGTTGTTAGCGGAAGAATAGCCATCGTTGATGCTACTGGAAATTTGCATAAACTTAACGATTATATACCATATATTAAAGATATCACTGTATTATTAGATACAACTGAACGTGATCCATTTAAGTTTAATCCAGCGGGATCGAATGCTCATCACGTGATGGGAATTGAAACTATAGAAATGAAATCACCAGACGGAATGTCGCACGCATTCTTAGCAGGATTCGATAAAGATGCAGATACAGCCAAACTCCTGCGTCGTCTGACGCTCGACCTACGAGACTATGCACCAAATAGCTATGCGAATATTAAGCCGGTTATAGGACGCTTATCCATCAATAGCGGATTGGATTACTCTGTGTTCTCCGTAGTGAATTGCGCTTCCCCTACTAATAAAGATGTAAATAATGAACTACCGTATTTCAGAGGAATTACGGAATTCGTCACGCGTAGCTCTTCGCCAAGCTATCCTATGCCGGATATTAAAGATGTGAAAAATAACCGTTTCCACTTGCCTGGGGATGTCGGCTTCGCCACTCCATCTATCGCAGGAGTTAATGGAAGAAGTATGATAGCTCTTCCATATTATGCATTCCACGATGATTTCGGCGAATCAATTACCATCAAAAATCCGAATAATAGCACTGTATTAAACGGCAACACTCCATATCTTGCTATATTTGATGTATCCACAAATAGCACACTCCCTGTATTCCCTCCTCGCGATTTAAGCAGTCTCGTAAATGGAACAAAACCCCAAATACGCCCTTACTTCGTGAATACACGCGATAGAAATACCATATACAATAACTTCATTCTCATCGCAGAGGAATACTTAGGACGCGATGGTTCATTCGGCACGCCTAGATTACACTTACTTAATATGAATGGAGACACACTGACTTTCATTAATAAAGAAGAGAATAGTCCTCCATTCACCAGCAAGAAGAAAAATCACCAATGGTCTATAGCTATCGGTAACGTAGATGGTTCGCACACAAACACTTGGGATGATTACTTCCCGAATAACCCAGGAAACGAAATTATAGTTACTGAAACTACTCGCGATTTCGCAGTTCCACAGAGCAGACTATACGTTATGCGCTATTACTCTGGCGAAAGTCAAGTTAAGCCATATCCGCCAGATGAAAAGCTATTCCCGTTTGATACTATCTGCACTCAGAGAATAAACGGCTGGGTGGCTGCGGTGAATGATATAGATGGCGACCCAAGTGGCAAGGATGAAGTTATCCTCGTCGATGGTTCTTCTCTCTATGTTCTGCAGATGAATGACTATATGTCATATAAGTTCAGAAGCTCTATTCCTTTTGATACTATCTATACGGCTACTTTTAAGAATCAGATTATCTCTAACGTATCTGTTGCCGATTTGGAAGGCGATGGTTTGAACGATATTATCGTAACTACTCAAGATAGCACATACTTAATCGGTATTGATATTCATAATGTGATTAAAGTTACCTCTCCGAAAGATAGTACTCTTACAGAAATGATATCATATTGCGTGGGCGATACTATATCTATAGTATGGCAAAACGTCGTGAAGACGAATAACCATATTGATATACTCTTCCAAGCTACAGAGGGCACCACTAAAGTAGGCGATCCAATAATAATAGAGCAGAATTTCCTAAATACGGCGGATACTACTATATATAATTACTGCATCAGCTCCAAGATGAAGGGTCTTACTGGCTATTTCATCGTGCAGCAGAGCAATGATCCAGAAAATATATTCGACTATACTTCTATAGTAAAAATAGATAATCCAACTGCTGAGATCACTATTGACAACGAAGACGAGCTATTCGTCGGGAAGGATATGATGCTCAGTGGTAAACTTCAATGCATAAGCACCTTAGAATTGCAGTACAGTAGCGATATGGGCGATACTTGGCTTACTATCGATACTGTTACCGCAAGCGAAGATGGAGGCT
>JBHADY010000019.1:0-6565 GCA_041855325.1 Ignavibacteriota bacterium | reverse complement strand
ATATATCTAAGCGATTGATAATCTTAACAGATAGCTTTCCGAGACCATAGCCCATTCCCGCTCCGACTATCAATTGAACGAATACCATTCCAATAGCCGCGAGGAAGTTTGGTTCGCCTCCGGATCGCAGTATCTCCATAATTGAGATAACGAGTATATACGCCACGGGGTCGTTGCTACCGCTCTCAAGCTCAAGCAGCGGACGCAGGTTATTGCGCAGTTTCAGGTTCTTAGTTCTAAGAATGGAGAACACAGAAGCAGAGTCCGTAGAGGACATAGTGGCAGCGAGCAGTAGCGCTATTATGAAGCTGATTTCTCCGACGTTTGGGGTCATTCCGGATATCCACCAAATCGCAACAGCGGTAAAAAATGCGGTGAATAGCACCCCGACGGTTGCGAGGATAAGTCCTTGAGCGAACACAGGCTTAACCTCGCTTATCTTGGTGTCCAGACCACCGGAAAACAGGATAATACACAAGGCAACCGAGCCTATAGTCTGCGCTACATTGATATTTTGAAATTGAATGCCCAGCCCGTCGTTGCCGAAAATCATACCGACAGAGAGGAAGAGCAAGAGAGCTGGCACTCCGAACCTATACCCCGCTTTATCAGCGATAATACTAATGAAGAAGAGTATGGAAAGCACCAAGAGGACTAATTCAGTCTGTATAGCCATAAATTGTTATTTCAGATTGATGTTTTCAGTGTAATATTTATGAATTATATAGATGGTTGTTAACGTATATAATAGATATTTATTTCTATATATGAAAAAATCAACTGCAGGCACGTGGCTCGCAGCTGATCTTTCATTAAGGCTTATTCCCAAATTATCTGACTATGAAACTTTGGATTTCAGTATTCGGCATAGAGATGAAATACACACCAGCTGGGATCGCTATAACTTCGCTAAGCTCGTTATAGAATGAGTATTTAGCTATTTCTGCACCATTAATATCATATATACTTGCTGTGTTTAGCATATCATTATCAGCTATTATGTTCAGTTTGCCATTTGCATAAATAGCAGTGAATGCACTTGCTTCTTCCTTCACATCGCTATATGCCATTAGCTTAAACATTGAGTTTTCATCTATTCCGTAAAAGTCCTGAGATATATTAATATTATCGGCATTTCCATCTATGATTAGCCTGCAGATGCGTCCGTTTTTCTTAGCCTGGCGGAATGCACTCAGCTGCATATTTGAAATATGCACGGTGTTTTCTTCGCTGTCGCACAGCTGGAAGAAGTTCGAGTTATCGAATATATCGCCTCGCTCCACAGCCACCACTCGCGAAGTTCCGTCAGTAGAAGTCCATTTTATAGTCCCGGCTATGCTACTTGTTGGAATATCAGAGCTAATATATATATCCTTATATGTATAATTAGCTGGGTAGCGGTATTCCGCTGGGGTTTCCTTCATCTTCGGAGATATAGGATTATGAATTATTACGGTATCCTTCTTAACTTCGTGAGTTTTATAGAAGTTAAGTGCCACAATTAATTGATCTGTTATAGTAACATCTCCGTTGCCATCGCAGTCTGCGTATGTAACCACCACACTGTCCCAAGCCATGCATTGTTGTCTATTCCAGATAGTGCTTGCGTTGCGACGCTTAAAGCTGCGCATTTGGAAGTGCTTAGTAGAGCCATAACCTATGTATCTGCCTATTTGCGTAACGTCCATACTTGTAACTTCTCCGTCATTATCTGCATCACCGGGCCACACTTCTATAAACCCGTGAATGATGAAGCTCTGTGGTTCGCTATTGAGGTCTTTAACTAAGTCGCCTATAACTCCTTTAGTTATAACGGCTTGCGGTCTTTTGAATCTAAACGTAGTAAGTAAGCCATTTGGTGCATTCGGAGATACTGCGAATTCGAGGCGAATGATAATTGGATTATCCACGCCGCGTCCGCCCAAGCTATCAGCGGAAATCACACCTATGTATAGATGCCCCTCCTTTTGGGCAGAATCCACGTTATGAATCACCACTGGGGTTTTCCCGCCACGACCAAAGTCCGTATGCACTACATCGCTGAACTGGATATAATCAATATGATTATAGCTTAAGTCGAAGCTGGCTGCGGAAACGCTATCTAATCCTTCTATGGCTATATCGACCGAGAATAAATATCCCGCACTGATGAATCCCGCACGAGTGGAGTCCACATCTGAACGGATTATCTTGATTGACTGAGAAAATAGGCTAATATTAGCCGCCAAAATCAAAATTACAAGTAAAAATAGTCTATTTATACGCATCTTCTTGCCTATTATGTTTTATTTTCACAAATATACCCTTAGAATTGCAAGCATAGTGCCAAGTTTTTTTCTGGTGTGAAAATATAAATAAGTGGAAAAAAATATTTTGATTATAAGAACAAAATAGAGTATTTTTGCGTATCGTAATTTATGAATTATGATGCAGCTCACCCCAATGGCACATCTCATAATTCTGCTACAATCTAATTACGGTAGTCATAATTTATTACCATTAAGCAATTATGACGCTCATCTAAACAACAAATAAATATTATTTCCTCTCTCGTTTTTCGTGTTAGTCTGCCAATTCGCTGGCGGATTGAACTTGATGATATACATATATAAACTATAGAAGAAAATTTGACAATCTAAACTTAAACATTGAAATATACCTATTCTGCGAGGAAATAATATAAAAATGTATAACTAATCAATAAGCAAATGGCAAAATCAAAAAAAGAGCAGGCTCCTGAAGTTGAATTAAACATCGACGCGGAGATTGCCGAATTACAAGACAAAAAAGTATCTCAACTAACTGCGATAGCTAAAGAGTTCGGAATTACAAATATCTCGGGATTAAAAAAACAAGAGCTAATCGTGATGTTAGCGAAAGCTCAAGCCCTCCGAAACCTTGAACAAGAAAAAGAAAATGAAAAAGTTCAAGAGCTAGAGCTTAAAGCAAAAGCAGAAGAAGAGGACGATGAAGCAGGATTAATCAAAGGCGGCGGCGTGCTGGAAATCCTCCCAGACGCATACGGCTTCTTACGCTCCGCACAAGGAAGCTACCTTCCGAACCCTAATGACATCTACATCTCTCCTTCGCAAATCAAAAGATTCGCCCTACGCACTGGGGACACCGTGCAGGGCTATGTGCGTCCCCCAAAAGAAGGCGAAAGATTCTACGCACTACTAAAAGTAGAAAGCATAAACTATCTAAGCCCAGAATTTGCAAGAAGCAGAAACAACTTCGATAACCTGACTCCGCTATATCCAAACGAAAGACTGAAATTAGAAGTCTCCCCAAGCCAAAACTCTATGCGTATCGTGGATATGCTCTCCCCAGTGGGAAAAGGGCAACGCGGCCTTATCGTATCTCCTCCGAAGTCTGGTAAGACTATCCTCCTGCAGGAAATTGCAAATAGCATTACTCGCAACCACCCAGAAGTAAAGCTAATCGTCCTCCTTATTGACGAACGCCCAGAAGAAGTAACTGATATGCAACGCTTAGTAAAAGGCGAAGTAGTCGCTTCCACTTTCGACGAACCACCAGAAAGACACGTCCAAGTTACCGAAATGGTACTCGAAAAAGCAAAGAGACTAACCGAAGCAAAAATGGATGTGGTTATCCTACTTGATTCCATTACAAGGCTTGCCCGCGCGTACAACACAGTGATGCCACACTCTGGAAAGATTCTCTCCGGCGGTGTTGATGCAAACGCCCTCCATAAGCCAAAGAGATTCTTCGGTGCTGCGAGAAATATGGAAGAAGGTGGCTCGCTGACTATCATAGCTACTGCACTTATTGATACCGGTTCTAAGATGGATGAAGTTATCTTCGAAGAATTCAAAGGTACTGGTAATATGGAATTAGTGCTTGATAGAAAGCTGGCTGAAAGACGCATATTCCCAGCAATTGATGTGAATAAGTCCGGTACTCGCCGCGAAGAACTACTCCTCTCTCCAGAAGAGATGAACAAAATATGGATTCTCCGCAAAGTGCTTAGCGAACTTCAATCAGTAGAAGCTATGCAGTTCTTAATCGATAGACTAAAAACTACTACTTCGAATGAAGATTTCCTTAAGACTATGAATTCATAATTTTAATAAGTATATAAAGCATAAAAATATGGGTTTCCCGTTTGGGAAACCCTCTTTGTATTTAGATTTACTTAAGATTACTATTACTTAGCATTTGCAGAAGTCATAGCAATCATATCGATTAATGTATTCAGATCTTCGCCGAATGGGGCAATGTGAATACGCTTAGTAAAGCCTACTAAGTATGGTCCTTGCACCTGTGCATCGCCAAGTGTCTTTAATAGCTTATAAGAGATATTCGCAGAATTTAGATCAGGGAATACGAGCACGTTTGCAGCTTCCTTTAAAGTAGAGAATGGGAATTGTGCCCTCAGAATTTCTCTATCAAGAGCTACATCTGCGTGAACTTCGCCATCAATTACTAATGTTGGGTTTTTCTTGCGAACGAGTTTGATTGCTTGGTGTATTTTTTCGCTTGTTTCGCTTTCAGCAGAACCGAAGTTGCTGTATGATAGCATAGCTACGCGAGGAACTACTTCGAATCTTTGTGCAAACTTAGCTGTAGCAAGAGCAATATCCGCAAGCTCCTGTGCATCTGGATTCTCAGTAAGAGTGCAATCTGCCAAGAAGTAGAGTTTATTCTTTGCTCTTACTATGAATACACCAGCTATCTTATCGTACATTGGGTCTCTTCCCACGATTTCCAGCATAGGAGTAATAGTATCTTTATATGTGCTTGCATAGCCAGATAGAAGAGTATCAGCATAGCCGAGGTGAACCATCATAGCTGCGAAGTAATTCGGACGAGTCTTCATTCTCTTTTGAGCTTCAGTTAATACCACGCCTTTTCTCTGTCTTAGTCTATAGTATTCATTCACGAATTCATCTATCTTCGCATAGTTCTGTGGATTAACGATTTCCACTCCTTCGAGTGAGTTTTCAGTTTCCTGAGCTATTTTGTGGATTACATCTTCATTACCCACGAGAATTGGCTTAGCTATGCCCATTTCCGCAGCGCGAGAAGCCGCTTGAATAATGCGTAAGTGTTCGCCTTCTGGAAGAACGATTGATTTTGGTTTTCTGCGTGCTTTTTGATACATTCGCACCATAACTTGCTCAGTTCTGCCCATTCTTAGGCTAAGCTGAGTTTTGTATTCTTCCATATCTTCGATTGGCTTCTGAGCAACGCCTGTGTCCATAGCAGCTTGTGCAACTGCAGGAGACACCCAAGTGAGCACTCTTTGGTCGAAAGGCTTAGGAATTATATAATCTTTACCGAAGGAGATTTTTTCGCTTCCGTATGCTTTGCGCACTGATTCTGGCACTTCTTCTTTTGCGAGTTCAGCGAGTGCATAAGCAGCGGCTTGCTTCATTTCTTCGTTAATTCCAGTAGCTTGCACGTCGAGCGCCCCACGGAAGATGAATGGGAAGCCGAGTACGTTATTCACTTGGTTAGGGAAGTCGCTTCTTCCTGTTGCTATGATAGCATCCGGACGAGCTTGCTTAGCCACGTCGTAAGGTATTTCTGGGTCTGGGTTTGCCAAAGCGAAGATAATTGGGTCTTTAGCCATTGTTTTCACCATTTCAGAGGTAACGCAGTCACCTTGGGACAGCCCAACGAATGCATCTGCGCCAACTAAAGCATCTTCGAGGGTTCTGCGGTCAGTTTCCACAGCGAAGTCTTCTTTGAAGACGTTCATACCTTTTTCTCTGCCTTTATAGATAACGCCACGAGAGTCGCACATAAGAACATTTTCTGGTCTAATACCTAAGCTGATATGGAACTTAGCACAAGCGATGCCGGAAGCACCAGCACCGTTGTAGACAACTTTCATATCTTCCAATTTCTTTCCCGTTAGTGTGCTTGCATTTAAGAGAGCAGCACCACTGATGATAGCCGTTCCGTGCTGGTCATCGTGGAATACAGGGATTTTCAGTTTCTTCTTGAGGGCTTCTTCAATATAGAAGCAGTCTGGTCCTTTGATGTCTTCGAGGTTGATACCACCGAAAGTAGGCTCGAGTATTTCACAAGTGCGAATTACTTCGTCTATGTCTTTGGTTCTCAGTTCAATATCGAACACATCGATATCTGCGAAAGTTTTAAACAATACGCCTTTGCCTTCCATCACTGGCTTGCCAGCTTCAGGACCTATGTCGCCTAAGCCAAGGACAGCAGTACCATTAGATATTACAGCTACTAAGTTTCCCTTAGCAGTGTAATCGAATACAGTATTAATGTCCTTTTCGATTTCTCTACAAGGTTCCGCAACGCCAGGGCTATACGCCAAAGAGAGGTCTCTTTGAGTAGCACAAGGTTTAGTAAGTGCGATTGCAATTTTGCCTTTTCTGCCCATTTTGTGATATTCTAAGGCATCTTCTTTTCTTATTTTCATTTGTACGAACGATTATTATGAAAAATACTTTATTTGAATTTCATAGAATGCAAACATACTACTTTTTTTGAATTATTAAAATAATATTTGACTTTATTGCTTGCATTTATTATTTCTAACAAAATCTTGATAATAACAAATCTCTAT
>JBHADY010000018.1:0-5978 GCA_041855325.1 Ignavibacteriota bacterium | reverse complement strand
AGACCACGAACTCTATATGTACATTGCTGAAGGCAAGGAAAATTCAGAACTGGCATTCTCAGTCCTGTATGACCGCTTGTCCCCAGCCGTGTGGGCGTATGCCCTTAGAATGAACAACGACGAAGCAGTCGCGAAAGACATTCTGCAGGATACTTTCATTGCATTCTATAGGACAATACGCGCCGATAAAGTAGTCTTGGACGTGAAGAGAAGGCTATTCGGCATTGCCCGTAAATATAACGAAAGATACACAAGAAGAACCAAAGACGAAGTCCCATTCGACGAAATAGACTTCTATCAAGAAGAATACGACAACACAGAACTATTAGATCTTATCAAAAAAGTGGTAGTTAAACTACCAGCTGCATACAGGGAAATATTCATAATGAGAGAGTACGACTGTTTGAGTTATATAGAAATTAGCGAAATAACAGGAGATACTATGACTAACGTAAAAGTTAAAATACACAGAGCAAGAGCCAAAGTGAGAGAACTACTGAAGAAGCATATTAAAGAAATGAAACAATTAAATGTAGAGATTATTGAGTAAAACAAATACATAAATCGCGATGAAAATACAAATACAAGATATAGATGACTTGGAATTTCATCATATACTAAAAAATGACAAAGAGGCATTTACTCCTCCCGAAGAATCCAAAGAGGCAGTATTTGCAGCTCTGAACATAGGAAAATATGGTAAGGCTCCCGTGGCTATCAGCACAGCTGCACGCGTGAAGCTATTACTAAAGAAGGCTATTATTCCAGTTGCTGCTGGGTTATTCATAGGCGTGTCTACGTATCTATACAATGATAATGATGCTAATAACGCTATAAATGAAAAAATAGCAAGTGAAACAAATGCTACTGCAAAGACAGAAAGCGTGATGTACTCCGCTTCCCAAGAAAGCAGTGATAACACAATACTAGCTGAGAATGCAACACGAATAAGCAAGAGTATACCAATTGCACGAATCGAAAAGCTATCTAATCAAGTGAGAAATAATAACTTCGCTCCGAATAGTAGCGCCGTTAACAATATCAATACAAGAGATTATAGCTATGCAAGCGAGGATTACAGCTCCGAAATCAATGCGGATAATGCAGATATAAACGCAAATCTGGTAGATAATACAGCCGATGTTGCCAGCTTAGCACAAGAAGCTGAAACTATGCCAATTAGCAAGAAGGACTACATCGAATTGAGCGGTTCAAGCATAAGTGTGCAGAATGCGAATAATGCTATGCAAGGCTTGCCATTTGCTCCGTTTGAACAGAGTTCATACATTAGCAGAGGACGGAGCAACGACTTCGAGCTAATGATGAAAGGCATTGGCGGTTCTGCGGTAATCGCGGACAAAATGCCTATTAATGACTTTGCGAATTCGTTCACTGTGGGTGGATATATCCCAATAAAAGAAGATAAAAGCCTGCTTATTGGCTTCGTGGCGGGCAAGGAAGAGTATGCGAAGAAGTACTTCAACAGGGAGGACTCCCGTAAGCTGGATTACACAGCGACTATGCCATCGCTATGGTTTGGCATTTCCGCTAAGTACCGCTTCGACGAAGTGGCTGCTGGCAGTGTATTCTCCTTCGAGCCATTTGCCGAGGTGGGATTAGGCGCTGGGGAAATCGGTCCGCTTTCGCGTGCGAGTGTTGGCATAGAGAAGGACATATTCTCTTCGATTTCGGCTAATATATCCGCAGATTTTTCATCTATGTTCTACAACAACCGTTATGATTGGTTCGCCAGCAAGAAGTTTGGCATATCTGCTGGAATTGTAGTAAAGATGTAGATAATAAGAAGAAAAGAAATAACAGGAGCTATTTGTGAGGGATAGCTCCTGTTGATGTTAATTGTTTACTAATTTATTGGAAGAATTTATGAAAAGAAAAAAAAAGGTATTAACTATAATTGGTGTAGTTTTATTTATAATTCTTGCTATAGCAGGAATACTAATATACAAGGCTGAAGATATCCTTTTAGCATACAAAAATGGAGAAATATTCAGCAAGATATATGCAGAACCGAAAGTTGCTAAGTTCGGAGAAAAAGTCAAAGTCTTCTATGATTCGGAAAATAATATAGAAAAGCCATTATTTGTCCTAACTTACCTAACACCAACAGGCTCAAAAATTTACTGTTTAGAAGCAAAATACGATAATAAAGAAGAAAGATATTTTGCAGAGTTTGATGTGCCATATCAATCCTATTACCTTTTTATACAAATTAAGGGAAATAATGAAGAACACCCAAGATCTATGATGCGAATACCTTGCGAAAGTAATGAGGGAAGTGCATATCATAATTACTTATTAAAACTAATGGGCGATGTAGCAGGAACTAGCAAAGCTAAAGAGGTATATGAAAATGATTCTCTTAATTATCCAATGTTCTACGAAAGATATGTAGAAAAATGGAGTTGGCAGGAATATGCAACAGATACTAATAAAATAGCTCAAGACGTAAAAGTATTAGAAAAAATAAAGACTGACAAGGACAACGTATTAAGTTATGTGTCGCATTTGGTGGCATTAATGAATGGTTATTGCTTACTGGGTGATACAACAAAATTCAAAGAAAAGTTAGATGAGTATGATTCAGAAATATCAAAAAATCGCGATTACTTAGAATACTTCACTCATATTCGTAACCATTTTTTTGACAATATGGTACATATGTCCGATATTTTGGGTGAGGAAAAAAGCACGAAAGAAGACAAGAAGAAAGCTTTCACTATACTAAAACATACTTTGGAGTTTGCTACGAAATACAATATCAGGAGTATAATTACAGAATATGTAAAATACATTAATTATGCTGATATACATAGATTTGATAGAAACTTCGCAATAGATATTACAGACCAGATAATAAGTTCATACTGTGATGGACTAAATAGTAGAGAGTACTATGGAAGATACTATGCTGACCCAGAGAATGTGTTTAATCTATTTCGCTATGTTGAAAAACTAAATGATAAAGCATTACTTGAAAAAGAGCTTGCTTTGCTAAATGTAGTGGATGCATTTATGAAACCTCACGAAAAAACTATTATTTCTAAGGATACGAATGACTATTGTACTATCTTTAATGGTGAGGATTATGATGGTGCATATTTTCCAAGAAAGCACCATAGAGCTAAATGGTTATTTGCGAATGGTAAAAAAGAACAGGGAATTGCAATTTTAGAGAGCGCAATAGAAAATAACCCAAGGAAAGGTAGTAAAAAATCAGGTGCTTATATCTTAGAGATTATTCAAGAATATTATTTTGAGAAGAAGGACTTGCCAAACTTAGAAAGGTTTGTACTAGAACTAATCAAGGTTGATGAAATTAGTGGCAAGCAACAATTCAATAAGAAAGTAATCCCGCTGAGGAAAGAACTGAAGGAAAAAGTACTGACTTTCGATGAATTTAAACGACTAAATTCCGTTTATACTCCACCTACTAAGTCCGCGCCAAATGTGAATATTACGCACTCCTCTGGCACGGTGAACCCAAGCAAAATGGGCGATGTAGATTTAGTATTCGTCTCCATAGACGAGCAATGCCAGCGTTGCAACGATGACATCCCCGGCATAATCGAAGCGCTATCAAAGAAGAAGAACGTTAAACTATTCTTCATTACTGATATTAGCAAAAAAGGCATATATAATGCCTTCGATCACGAAGTGGATGTAATTAAAAAGAACGAACCAAACCTAAAGGCAATCTACTATGATAGATACAAGGACGATAGAATCATCATCGTGCGAAAGAATAAGCTATACATAGAAGCTACTACGCTAACGGGCAAGGAACTAGTAAGCAAGTATTTCTAAAGTAGAGAAACTAAAAGGGCTTAATGAAACACCATTAAGCCCTTTGTTTTATGCTTGTTAGGAGGAATTAATCCATTAATTCTTTTTCTTTAGCTGCAGTAGCTTCATCAATAAGTTTGATGTTTTGGTCAGTGATTTTTTGGATTTCTTCTTCGCCACGTTTTCTGTCGTCTTCAGTTAAGCTCTTGTCTTTTTCAGCTTTGCGAAGTGCCTCGATTTGGTCGCGACGCACGTTGCGCACAGCCACTTTTCCTTCTTCGCTGTATTTTTTTGCGAGTTTAACGTATTCTTTGCGTCTTTCTTCAGTCAGCGGTGGCACAGGAATTCTGATAACCATACCGTCGTTTTGAGGGTTAAAGCCTAAGTCAGATGCTTGAATAGCTTTTTCTATGTCCTTTAAGTTTGACTTATCGAAAGGCTGAATCACGATAGTGCGAGCATCTGGAGTTGATACGTTAGCCATTTGGCTGATTGGCGAAGGAGTGCCGTAATAGTCAGCTTTTAAGCCGTCTAATAGGGAAGCAGTAGCTCTGCCGGTGCGCACTTTAGCGATTTGATTTTTAGAGAAATCAACAGCTTTCGCCATTAAGTCTTTTGTAGTGGAGATAATTTCTTTGTATTCCATTGTGTTATCCTTATTTATATATTTACAACTGTTCCTAATTCTTCGCCGAGCATCAGGCGTTTTAAATTATCTTTTTCGTTTAGGTTAAATACGATAATTGGCAATCTATTTTCTTTGCAGAGTGCGAATGCAGTTTGGTCCATCACTCGGAGGTTCTTTTCTAATACTTCTTGGAAGGAGAGAGAGTCGAACTTCACGGCGTCTTTGAATTTCTCTGGGTCGCTGTCGTAGATTCCATCTACTCTTGTGCCTTTCAGCACTACGTCCGCTTCTATTTCGATAGCACGCAGAACGGCTGCTGTGTCCGTTGTGAAGTATGGGCTACCTGTTCCAGCTGCGAACAGCACAACGCGTTTTTTCTCTAAGTGGCGAATAGCACGGCGGCGAATAAACGGCTCTGCGATTTCTTCCATATTGATAGCAGTCTGCAGGCGAGTGTCTATGCCTTTTTGTTCGAGTGCACTTTGGAATGCAATGCTATTGATAACAGTAGCGAGCATACCCATGTGGTCTCCGGAGACTTTATCGATACCAGTGGCTTCGCTTTGCATACCGCGATAGATATTGCCACCACCGATAACGATGCCGATTTCCGCACCGAGCTCATGAATTTCTTTAATCTGATTAGTGAATGCATCGAGTGTTTGCGGGTCGATACCGAATTGAGCATTGCCCATCAGTGCTTCGCCGCTAAGCTTTAGGAGTATTCTTTTATACTTTAGATTTGCCATTATAATTCCGTACGTATTATTAATTTTACTAACCAGCAAATATAAGAATAAAAAACGAAAAAATGAAGTAAATTATTGTGTTTGGATAATCATAAACAAAAAAAGGGCAAATATTCTCTAAATAACACTTGCCCTTAGTATGTATAATCAATATGTCTATTCTTTAACAATTTTATCCATCCTTCCGTTTAGTACTACATAATACACCCCGGATGGCAAATCACTAATGTCTATCTCAGCTTTTGGGAAGATAGATAGATAGCAGTGCCCAGCATTGTCGTATATTTCGATTTTCCCGTAAGCTACTTTATGATTTTTAATATATAGCTTATCACTTGCGGGGTTTGGGTAAGCATAGACAGGCAATTGTTGATTTGGTTCGTAGTTTGGCTCTTCGGTGAAGATTTCTACATAGTTCATAGAGGCTATGTATTTGCCATTGTGCTTAGTGTCTCGCACGAAGAGCTTATAGAATTTCCCAGCAGGGAAGTCCGCAGGAATATCCCAAGTATATTTGCCTGTATTTTTAATATTCTTGGCTATTGTGTGTGTTTTTTGGGTAGTTCTGTCCCAAATAACTATATCTACATTGTTTTGGAAGGAGGAGGCAGTCCAAGTAATTGGGGCGTCTTTTCCTTTCACGTATGGGATATAGTTCGCACCTCCAGAGTTAGTAATAAGCTCTGCTTTTGTTCCTGTTATCGCTGCCAAGAAGAGCGAAATTATTATAATATATTTTTTCATTGTAATATCTCCGTATTAGGGGTTAGAAGTAGGAGTGGTTAATGACCTTGTGT
>JBHADY010000017.1:0-3400 GCA_041855325.1 Ignavibacteriota bacterium | reverse complement strand
CTTTTGGCACTGGGGCTTTTGTGCGAGCGGGAAGTTTGGAATCGGAAGTCCATCCCATACATAAGCAAGCCATTAAACAGCTGATTTTCATTAATATTCTCGAGGAATTTAATATCATTAGCTGTATAAATGGAGGCATCTCGCGAATAGTTATAGCCAAAGTTCGTGCGGGCTCCGCCGCCAGCTTCATTCACGTGGCACATAGAGCATTTATTCCCGGTGAATTGGCTAAACTCCGGCGTTGCCATAGCATTTTGAGTAGTAGCAATTACTATCAGCCCTATTAAGCTATAATATATGTGTTTTATATACTTCAAGTCTATATCTTAAAAAATCTTACAAATCTTAGAAAATAAGTAGACACGCAAAATTGCGAAATTACTAATGAAAAAACAAATTTTCTTGTGTAAATATTGAAAAGTGATATTAATAAAGAATATCATTGCTGCCCACCCGAATCGAAGCCCATAGCAGCTATAATAGGGCTTCCCCTTCCTTATTTCAATATTTCTTCTGCAGAGTATTTACGCTTCTCTGGCAATGGCTTCACTCTCCTTTCATATGATATAATATTATTGTGGAAAAAATATCGCAAATGTGGATAATATTTTATTATCTTAAATATTTATCGTAATTTTGCATTCCAAAAATAATGAAATATTACGAAATAATATGCCAAATTTTTTTCTTTTAGCTCTATTGGTGTTTTTGGCTATAGGTGGAGCTTCAGCAGCAGAAAAAGGAAATCCATATAGCGCATATCAAGCGGGGAATTACTCCGAAGCAGTGAAGCTATACACTGCGCAAATTAGTATGAATGATAGCTATGCACCTATACTCTTTAATCGCGCCCTTGCCTTTATGCGATTAGAGAATTTCCAAGAAGCTATTAACGATTTAGCTAAGGTTATTAAAATTCAACCCAATAACGCTAATGCTCATTATGCAATGACTTTAGCATACTCTCGCATTGGAGACAATGATAAAGCCTTGGACTATATAGAACAGGCAGAAGAATTGGATATGAACAATCCCAAAATAGCTTATGCAAAAGCTAATATTTACTATCTGCTAGAAGATGATAACAACTCCGTAAGCGCTTATAATCGCGTTATGGAGCTGGACCCAAATAACGCAATGGCTTACTATGGTCGTGCCGTGGCGTATAAGTATATGATGAAAAACGACTTAGCAAAAGAAGACTTTATGCGTTTCCTGCAGTATCCTAACGTACCAGAAAAGTACGTAAGCGAAGCAAAAAGAATGCTCGAAGCCATTAAAGTAGAAGAAGATTACTATTAATAGTGTGCTATTCATAATATGAAGATAGGATTCATTCAACTGGGGCGAATTGGCGATATGGTGCTGTGCACCCCGGCTTTCTCGGCTATTAAGGCGAAATACCCTGATGCCGAGATATACGTCGTGACCGGACGCGGAAATGCCATAGTCCTGAAGGGGAATCCGCATATTAATAGAGTAATCCGATTCAATAAAGCACCACTCGAACTACTGAAGTTTATTCTTAAGCTAAAAAGCATTAAGTTCGACTATTGGATAGACCCGAAAGACCATTTCTCCAGTGAATCAAAGTGGATAGCTAAACTTGCAAAAGCTAAGCAAAAGATAGTATATAACGAAAAAGCGGGAATAGCTAATAAGCCTAAGTTCTTCACAGAAATGGTCTTCGACTCGCTCAAACCCTTAGGCATTTCATACGAAGGCACTGCACCCAAACCCGAGCTATACCTGCAGCAAGCTGAGAAGGACTTCGCAAAAAGTCTGCTTTTGGACAATGAGAAGAAGAACGTACTAATCAACGTATCTGCCACTGCGGACTGCCGTATATACTCTGCTGAGCACTGGGAAAAGGTGCTCTCCGAGGTGGATCTATCCCAAGTTAATGTTTATATCTCCGCTATGCCAAGCGAAAAGGAAATAGCGAAGTACCTATACGATAAGTTCGTGGATTTACAGATACTTCCGCAATTGCAACTATTCGAGATTGCAGCTCTTATCGAGCAAAGTGATTTAATCATCACGCCGGACACCTCCATAGTGCATATTTCCGCAGCTTTCGAGAAAGATGTCATCGCTCTGCATAATGACGATGGCAGTAACTTCATTAAGTTCTCAACTAAAAACCCAAAAGTCGAAATAGTTAAAATTAAGGGCGGACGCGAGCTGAATCAAATCCCCCCAGAGATAATAAGCAACCTAATAAATAGCAAAATATGATAGACCAATATTCATTCCCATTTGAAGTTGACGAAGTAGCAAATAAAGGCTTAACCGAGCTCGTGGGCGTTCTATACGCACGCAAGGACGGTATTTACTTGCAATACGAAGTAAGAGATAAAACACTGGGAATAGTAAAAAGCCAACCCAAAAACATAGTTATACCATATACACATATAGCCAAAGTCAGCTTCGAAAAATCATTCTTCTCCTGCTCTATTATCATTAAAGCTAAGGGCTTGCTATCTGCTATGGGATTAGATGATATAGAGGGAAGTGAGTTAGAGTTAGACGTGAAGAGAAAGCACGCTCAAGATGCACAAGGCACAGCCAGCTATATTAACTCTCGCATATCGGATTTACTTATAAGCTCATTAGAAGATATGTAATTAGTCCATATCTTAAAGTCTAATCATCTATTAAAGTATTTCATCAGCTCTAAGACGTAATCGTCTTCGGTGCTGATTTCTATATATGCTATCTTGTTCTTCGCGAAGAATCCCCGCAAGTATTCCTTTCTATTCTCCATATTCTCGGCATAGTTCCGCCTTAGCTTAGCGGAGTTTGTGTCTAAGAGGAAGACCTTTCCGCTTTCCGCATCTTTCACGTTCAGCATTCCCATTTTTGGTAGCTTTTCCTCTGCTGGATCATATATCCTAATGGCTATGGTCTCGTGCTTAGCGGCGCATATTTCCATTTGCTTCTCAAAGTCGCTATCCATAAAGTCTGATAGTATAAACACTATGCTTCGCTTCTTCAGCATATTCAGGGTATAGGATAATGCTTTTGCTATGTTTGTGTTATTGGACTCCGGCTTCACTTCGATTAAGTCCCTGATTATACGCAATATATGCGATTTCCCTTTCTTTGGGACTATATAGCGTTCCACCTTGTCGGAGAAGAGGAGTAGTCCGGTTTTGTCCTGGTTTTGGCTCGCCGAGAATGCAATAATAGCTGAAATATAGGTGATTATATCGCGTTTGGTGTCGCTTTTGGAGGAGAAATTGCCCGAAGCGGAGATATCCGCCAGGAGCATAAGCGAGATTTCCCTTTCCTCTTCGAATACCTTAATGTATGGATTGCCCAGCCTCGCGGTTACGTTCCAATCTATAGTGCGTACTTCGTCGCCGGTTTGGTATTCGCGCACCTCGCTGAATGCCAT
>JBHADY010000016.1:0-4667 GCA_041855325.1 Ignavibacteriota bacterium | reverse complement strand
CTTCATATATTTGACCTTTTTGGTTATATGTTTTTAAAATAAAGTACTCCATACAATCTCAATAATGATCAAGCCGTAAACTAATAGCAAAGTAGTTTATGGCTCTTTTTTTATATTACCACATTTAACTTTTCCAAACTACAGCCGATAAATAGATATCACTTAGCGCTAAGGGTTTGGCTAAGTAGTAGAAGATGCAATAGAAGTATTGATTTTGCGTCTTACAAACGGATTTATTAATTATGGAAGAGCATAACTATTAAGGATATAGTAAAAGATGCGCTAATATTAGTGCTGGACGACAATCAGGCGAACGTGCAGATAGTTTGCCTTACTCTTAGAAAAAATAATCTGCGTGCCGTGGGTGCGAACAATGCTCACCAGGCACTGGATCTGATAGAAAAAGAAAAGCCGGAATTAATCCTCTTAGACATAATGATGCCGGACATAGACGGCTATAAATTTATGGAGATGCTAAAGCAAGATGAAAAAAAAGCTGATATTCCTGTGATATTCCTCACTGCGAAGTCATCTACCGAGGACATAGTTAAGGGCTTAGAGATAGGCGCAGTCGACTATATGGCTAAGCCTTTCAGCACCAGCGAGCTAATCACTCGAATTAAGACTCACGTGAAAATGAAGCGTCTGCAAGATGCACTAATTGAGAAGAAGCAATCTCTGGAAGCACTTAATATGGAGATGAATGAAATCATCGGGATTATGGCACACGACCTTAAAAATCCAATTTTTAGCATATTAATGCAGGCAAAATCTATAAAGAACGAGCGAATGCCCTACGAAGAGGCAGAGGACTTTATAGATGGGATTATCCGTGCTTCGGACGTGATGCTCGAGCTTATTAAGAAGATACTCGAGGTTAATCATGTGGAGCAGGGGAAGATGCAAGCGCAAATTAAAGCTACTGATATTACTCAGTGCACTTCTGATTTGCTAGAAAGATACGAGCAGATCGCTAAGAATAAGGATATTACTCTTAACGTTGAGCTTGGCGAAATAAAAATGAAGCCATTATTGGATGAGAATCTATATGTGCAGGTGCTGGATAACCTCGTTTCCAATGCTGTGAAGTATTCACCAAGTAGAAAGAGAATTTGGGTGAAGCTGGAGTGCAATAATGGCACGCTGGATTTATCAGTTAAGGACGAAGGACCAGGGCTAAGCAAGGCTGATCAAGAAAAAATGTACTCTAAGTTCTGCAAGTTAACACCACAGCCGACCGGACACGAAAGTTCCACTGGTCTGGGTCTATCCATAGTAAAGAAATATGTGGATATGATGAATGCGAGCATATCTTTAGAGAGCGAAGAAGGCAATGGTTGCAATTTTATTGTTAAATTTCCACTTTCAGAGGAAAAAATGATGAAATAATAAATAATTATTCATAATATTTGGTAAAGTCATAAATTATCCTTAATTTTGTAATCCTAATATTGACCGCGGGGTGGAGCAATTGGTAGCTCGTCGGGCTCATAACCCGAAGGTTGCAGGTTCGAGTCCTGCCTCCGCTACAAAACAAGAATAAGGCTGTTCATTTGGATAGCCTTTTTTCGTATATATACTAAGCAAAATGAAAAAGCTACTCTTAATACTTGCAATTATTTTTTCCACGCAGTTTGCCCTGGCAGCGAACGTTATCGAAGAGGCGAATCTATCCATAGCTTCTACTTATGTGTTCTACTTAAGCAATGGCGATGTGATAAGCGCTGAAGTGGAGGAGATTATAGAAGATAAGGAGTTCGGCAGGGGCGTGAAGCTGGAAGGCGAGTTCGGAAAAATGATCATTTACGTTGACGAGATAAGCTCTATCCGCACTCTGGGGAACTACTATAGGCATAAATATAGAACTTTATTTCTACCGACTGCCTTTCCTATAAAAGATGATCATTTCCTTGGGCTGAGCGAGCTTGCCTTGGTGAATGCAGGAGTAGGCATAAGCAAGTATGTATCGATTATGGCGAGTCATTCGGCATTGCCGGGAGTAAATTACGACAGCCAAGTCTGGTACGTGAATGCAAAAGGCACTTTCTTTAATGGGCGTATAGACGATAGATTCGGAAATTTTGCTATCGCTGGAGGAGTGAACTATGCACGCGTTGGCAGAGACGGCGGAATGATACACGCTTTTATTGGTGCGTCTTTGGAGTTCAATACGGCAGTCATTTCGGCTAATGTATTCACCAAGCTGGGCGATAAAGACATTTACGATTACCGCATATTCAATAGTCTTTGGACTTATCCCTACGCCAGCGGAACTTACGGCTTTTCTCTCTCTATAGACAAGGAGATTAGCCCAAAGGGCATTCACGCTTTCTTAGAAGTACTAAATGGTGATATTAACAACTACAGCAAAACATCTTTAATCTCCGGAGTTAGATTTTACAATAATCGCCTCGCAGCAGATCTGGGGCTTGGGCTCATCGGAGGCTACCCAGTGCCACTGATGCAGTTCTTCTGGACTCCGTTTAATTAATGAACAATAAACTAAAAAATATATAAATATGAGCAATTACGTAAGCTACGGATTAGAAAAAAAGATTACTCAAATGATATTCCCGCGTCTGAACGTGAATGAGTGGGAAGAGAAGAAGAATTTCTACATTAAACTTGCCGAGCTGGGCGTTGGCGGTTTCTGTGTTTTCTTTGGCGAGATTGACAAAATGCGAGAGATAGCACAAGAGCTGAACAAACACGCGGAAATCCCTCTGCTTTTCGCTTGCGATATGGAGCATGGCATGGCTATGCGATTCCCCGAGGCTACTGCTTTCCCGCGTGCTGGCGCAATCGCTAATAGCAATAATCCAGGTAATGCTTACATTTGCTCTAAGATTACAGCCCTGGAGGCAAAGAGTTGTGGTATATTCTGGAACTTAGCTCCCGTGGCAGATATCAATAGCAATCCAAATAACCCGATTATCAATATTCGTGCTTATGGAAGCAACCCGATTAATGTTTCCGCTTATATTAATGCTTATATTGATGCGGCGAAAAGCGAAAGAATGCTCACTTGCTTGAAGCACTTCCCCGGACACGGTGACACGGACATTGATTCGCACATCAGCCTGCCGACTATTAACACCACTATGGCAGAGCTAACCCGAAATGAGCTCGTACCATTCTTCGCGGGCATTAAAAATGGAGTGCCGAGCATTATGTTGGGACACCTCGCTGTGCCGGCAATTGATGAAAGCAATACTCCCGCTTCGCTCAGCTCTAAAGTGGTTGAGCTACTGCGAGAAAAGATGAAGTTCGACGGCATAATAGTAACCGATGCCCTCGAGATGCACTCTGTGGAAACGGCATATCCGAACGGAGAGGCTACTTTTATGGCTATGACTGCCGGCGCGGACGTACTCCTTATGCCGGAGAATCCCGTTGCCGCTATGGACTACATACTTAATCATATCAGCGAAGTGAATGACACTCAAATTTCCGCTTCATTTCATAGAATCATCAATCAAAAGCGCTGGTGCGGTCTGTTGGACGGCATTATGGACAAGCTGCCTACTGCTTCCTTCCAAGAGCATAGAGAGATGGGTATTAAAATGGCGAAATCCACTATTCAGATTACTGCGGACAAGCCCACAGCCGAGCTTGAGAAGCTATATCAGTTAGAGGAGGAGGATTCCTTCCTGCTTTTGTCCATTCTGCTTGATGATAGAAATTTGAGCAAGGCAATGGAATTCGCCCAGCTCTTGCAATCAATGACGGCGAACAACTGCGACACTATGTTCATCAACAATGCACTTGACGCGGACGGACGCAATTTGCTTTCCGAGGCAGCCAGCGAGAACAACACGATTATCCTCGCGGTGTATCAATCGCCTTCTTCGTTCAGTGTGCAGGCGAAGATAAGCGAGGAATTACTTGCGTTTATCAATACTCTTTCTGCTGGGAAGAAGTCCATAGTAGTTAATTTTGGTCTGTCGTCTGCTTGTGCTGGTTTATCGTACCGCGTGAAGCTCAATGCTCTTTCGGACGATTCATCATCTATGTTTGCGGTATCGAATTTCATTTCCGGCAGCGAGGAGGACCTCGGCTTCGCGAGCGACGTGAACCTTGTTAAGTGAAAAGTTAAAAATGAAAAACGTAGGTAGAAAATAGGCTATGCCTATTTTCTTATTAATCAGAGTGTCTGCGTCAGCAGACGTAGGGGCGACCCTTGTGGGCGCCCTCTGTGTCGGAATGTGATAATATATAATTTCTTGAACGATGATTTAATGATTAGAAGGATAATAAAGATTGCGGACAAGCCGTAAGAGGTTAATTAAATTGAAAATCTTTCTAATCCTTTCAATCCTAGTTCAACACGAAAAAAAATGATTATTAGAAAATTTGCTTAGCAAATCACTTATTGTGCAATATTTCCCACAAAAGAACGTTGAGATATATTCGAATTATTGTTAATTAAACTGGAGTAAATACTATGAAATACCAAAACATTTTAGAAGAAGAACTGAAAAATTGTGTGTGCCGCGACTTCTTCTATACATACGATTGGACGAAAATAATCGGAAAAATTGACTTCTGCATCTCCGAACCATACGAAGGACAAGAGGAAAAAGAAATGGAGTCGTACATCTGGGCAGAAGCAAAGAAAAAAGTAGTAAATGACCATTCATCTATCGTGCAACTCATCCTCACTATTG
>JBHADY010000015.1:0-6931 GCA_041855325.1 Ignavibacteriota bacterium | reverse complement strand
CAACTTTTTTTCCATTTACTAAGATATGTCCGTGGCTTACGAATTGACGAGCTGCATAGATAGATGGAGCTAATCCAGAGCGAAGTACTAATGAGTCTAATCTAGTTTCGAGCAATCCGATTAAGATATCAGCAGTGTTTCCAGTGATGGAAGTTGCTTTTTTGTAGTAATTGCCCATTTGCTTTTCGCTAACGTTGTATTGTAAGCGAAGTCTTTGTTTTTCCATTAATTGCTTGCCATAGTCGGATTGTTTTCCGCGGCGTTTAGAAGCACCGTGTTGTCCTGGAGGATAACTCATTTTATCAGCTTTTTTTGATTTCTTTTGAGTTAGCTGAATGCCAAGCTTTCTGGATAATTTTACCTTTGGTCCGGTATAGTTCATTATTTCACTTTATATTTATTTACTAATATTATTTTCTGCTTTTAAAGATTTGTGAACCGCATATACTAATTTCGTGAACCGCATACGCAATTTGTAGTCCACTTTTTAAGGACTACAAATTTAATACTTTTTCCACAATATAACAAAAATATTTTTATTAAATATCAAATATTGCAATAATTTAATGCTTATTCTACAATAAACTAAGGCTAATAAAATAAGCTATTAGTGCTTATATAGCTTTGGTCTAATACTTTCCGCTTAGGGAAAAATCGAATTTCTCTTTGCACTTAGGGCAGGAGAGGTATTTTTCCCAGTCTTGTCCGTTTCGCTTAAAGCGCACTTCTAAGTATTTATTCTGGCAGGCTGGGCATCCCACGGGGATTGGCTCATAGTTAGTAATGTAATCGCACTCTGGATATCTCGTGCAGCCCCAGAAGGCTTTGCGAGATTTAGGGCTATATCTTTCCGTCAGGCTACCTTCTAAGCACTTAGGACATTTAATTCCAGGCACTGTAATCTGCTTAATTCCCTTGCATTTAGGGTAATCCACACATCCATAGAACTTGCCATATTTAGAGCTTCGAATGTACATTTCTTTGCCACATTCATCGCAGAATACGCCAGGTGCTATCTCTGCTGCAGCTTTTTGTTCTTTTTCGCCTTTTGGCAGGGATTTAGTTGTTTTGCATTCTGGGTAATTCGAGCAAGCGAGGAAACGTCCGTTTCTGCTAACTTTGATTACCATCTCGCTTCCGCAATTTTCGCAGAGGATTTTCTCTATTGCATCGCTCTTATTGGCTTTGTCTAAAGCGGTAACGAATGGAGTATAGAAGCCGTGCAAGGTCTTTTCGTAAGTAGTTTTGCCTTCTGCGATTATATCGAGTTCGTGTTCCATTTCAGCAGTGAATTTCACTTGGAAGATTTCCGGGAAGTTCTCGACTAAAATCTTATTTATGTCTATGCCTAATTCAGTAGGCTCGAAGATTTTGCTCTTTAGCTCTACGTATTCTCTATCGGATAGAGTACTAACGATAGACGCATAAGTAGATGGTCTGCCTATGCCTTTTTCGTCTAATTCCTTCACGAGTGAGGCTTCGGTGAATCTAGCTTTGGGCTTAGTTGTTTTTCCGCTGATTTCCGCAGAATCGAGGTTCATATCCTGTCCTTCGGCGAGGTGACTCGGCAGTATATTAGAGTTTGGCTTATCATCGTCATTGCTTACTTTGTCTTCACTTAAATCATCATAGATAAGCAGAAAGCCCTTAAATGCAATGGTAGAGCCAGTAGTGCGGAAAGTGAAGTCTCCGCCTTTGATGTTAATAGTAGTTTGGTCTAAGATAGCTGGGTTCATCTGCGAAGCGATGAATCTATTATAAATCAGCTGATATAGCTTAAACTCATCTCTATCCAAATGCTGCTGTATTTCCGCAGGTACATAGCTAAGCGTGGTCGGACGCACCGCTTCGTGGGCATCTTGCACGTTGGAAGACTTAGAAGAGTACTTAGGGGGAGCATCCGGCAGGTATTCGCTTCCATATTGCTCTTTAATGAACTTTCGAGCATCTTTAGCTGCGTCGTCACTAACACGCACGGAGTCGGTTCTCATATATGTAATTAGACCGACAGCCCCGTCTTTGCCAATATTCACACCTTCATATAGCTTCTGAGCGATTAGCATAGTCTTCTTGTTCGGGAAGCCCAAACGGCGAGATGCCTCCTGCTGCAGGGAGCTTGTGGTGAATGGCGCTTGCGGGTTGCGTCTTACTTTTTTCTTTATTATTTCGCTAATAGTATATTTTTCCTTCTGTATTTGCGCGAGCAGTGTATTCGCCTGTTCTTCAGAGGAAACGAAGTGGTTATTCTTATAATCATCATTATCTTTGGCGCTGCCTTCGGGGTTTTTGATAGTAGTATTATCAAAAGCTACGAGGCGGGACTTAATCTGAGCTTTTTTCTCGTCAGAGAAATCAGCATATATGTTCCAATATTTAATTGGCTCGAAGTTGCGGATTTCTTCCTCGCGTTCGCAGATGAGTCGCAGAGCCACGGACTGCACGCGTCCGGCTGAAAGTATCTGCGAAGTCTTGCTAAGCATAGCGCGGGAAAGGAAAGGGGAAACCGAATAGCCGATTATTCTATCAACCACGCGGCGCGCCTGTTGGCTGAGGAATAGATTTATATCTATTTCTCGCGGCTCACTTAGTCCTTTTTTGATTCCGGCTTTAGTAATTTCATTGAAGAGTATACGTTTAATGTTTTGGTTGTCTTTCTTCAGTTCTTCTGCTATGTGCCAAGCAATTGCCTCTCCTTCTCTATCGGGGTCGGTTGCGATTAGCACTTCTTTTGCGCCCTTTGCTGCTTTTTTCAGCATCTTGACGATGTCGCCTTTTCCGCGTATAGTTTTATACTGAGGAGCGAAGTCATTATCTATATCAATGCCGAGGTTGTGCTTTTGCAAGTCTTTAATATGCCCAACGGATGCTTCCACTACATAAGAGTTCCCGAGGTACTTATTTATAGTTTTCGCTTTCGATGGGGATTCCACGATAACTAATGATTTTTCTGCCATTTTCTATATATATAATTAAACGATTCAATCTTTTGGAACTCAAAATTACTTTATAATTTTAATAATTAAAAATATTAGCTGCATTTTTTTTAGGAGTAGTTCTTTTGTGCAAGCGATTGTTTTCTTAGGTCGCGCGTGGATTTATTGGACTTCCCGAGGTTGCACTCATTGCACAGGGTTTGGTAATTGTCTATTGTATTGGTGCCACCTTTGGAGCGGGGGATAATGTGATCCACGTGCAGGAGGATGCCATCGTGGGCGGACTTCCCACAGGCGACGCAGCGGAAGTTATCGCGTTCAAAGACTTGCCAGCGGAGACCGTATCGGGGCTTGAAGGCGTCGATTGCTCGCGCCTCGAATTCCGCGTCGGCTGGGGAGGGGTGTTCCGCATCTGAGATGGGAGCTTCGTCGTCGTCAAATTCACAAGATTCTAATTCGCACAGGGCATCAACAAATTTTTCGCTTAGTTCATAGAAAGACTCATCAACACCAAGCGAGATATCAATAAAAGAAGCATAAATTGGATAAAGACTTGCCATTGTAATCTTAATATCATTTAATCCATCTTCACCCAGCGGTAACTTGATTTCCTTGCGGAAAGAATACTCAATATTGTTATTGTATCCATTCTCGATAATATCGTCAAGTATTTCATCGTAAGATAATAACAGAGAATAAATACCATCTGAGTAGTCGTAAAGATTAAATTTTACATCAGAAAAATTGCAGAGCCTCAATATCTCTTGTAAATAGAATTTAGTAAAATCGTAATACTTGAAGAATTCGTTATTCTTTTGATTTCTATTGCTCAAATCTAGAAAGATTGCCAAGCCCTCTTCAGTTAATATAAAGCCAAAGTATGGTGGAATAATATGCATTGATTTTTCGTCTTCTTTAGTCACGCCTTTCCAAATTGGCTTCCTAGTTCCACCTAGACTATAAGAAGCAAAGTGATAATCCATAAAGTAGTCTGTTTTCCGCTCTTTACGGTAATTAGGACTAAATGAAACTGTAGAATGATTATCAAATACACTTGTATCGAAAACTTTGTTAATGTATTGTACGCTTTCTTTCAACAAATGCTCCAGCTTTGGCAAAATGTAATTCTGGATTGTCTCTGCTTTTAGCTTTAATTTGTCAATGGCGAAGACACGTAAATCCTCTTCATCTAAAAAATACACCTGCTCGTCAATCTCTTCGTGCTGCATAATTTCCCTATATGGTGAATATTAACTCGCAATTTACTACTTTTAACTGATAAATAATGTATGAAGTTAATAAAAACTTATTATATATGCTAATAAATCCGTATTTTTGCATTCACGTAAATTGCACCAAATATATTCATTTAGATAAGTAAAATAAGAGATAATTATGGGTTTTTTCGATAAAATTAAACAGAAAGTAACTGGCGTAGGCGATTCCGTCTCCTCTGTTATATCCAATGCGAAAGATAGCATAGAAAACGCATGGCAAAAAACTACTGAAGCACTTAGCTTCGATAGACTGAAAGAAGGACTAAGCAAAACTCGCGACTCATTCGTCGATAAAATCCAAGTAACTCTCGGAATAGGACGAAAAGTCGATGATGCCCTCCTCGATGAAATTGAGGAAATCCTCATAACATCTGATATAGGCGTAGATACAAGCGAAAAAATTATGCAAAGCGTCAAAGATAGAGTGCGACGCGAGAAAAAAGATAAAGGCGAAGAAGTATTCGAACTCCTAAAAGAAGAAATCGAAAAGCTACTCATTACGTCGCCATCTGCGGAAAATGATGCAAGCTATGCCATAGATGAAGAACAAAAACCACACGTGATTATGGTAATCGGCGTGAATGGCGTTGGCAAAACTACAACAATAGGAAAGCTGGCGTATAATTATAAAAATGCCGGAAAGAACGTAATCATCGGTGCTGCGGATACTTTCCGTGCCGCTGCAAACGAACAGCTCGAAGTCTGGGCAGAACGCGCCGGCGTGCAAATCGTGCAACAATCCCAAGGTGCCGATCCCGCAGCTGTTACATTCGATACTCTTAGCTCAGCAAAAGCAAAAGGCGCTGACGTGGTAATCATTGACACTGCCGGAAGACTGCATAATAAAGTAAACCTAATGGCAGAGCTCGAGAAAATGAACAGAGTAATGAAAAAAGTGCTGCCGAATGCTCCGAATGAAGTATTCCTAATTCTCGATGCGACTACCGGACAAAATGCTATCCAGCAAGCTAAAGAGTTTATGAAAGCTGCGACTATCACAGGCATAGTGCTGACTAAACTCGATGGCACTGCAAAAGGTGGCGTGGTTATCCCAATCGCTTGCGAACTGCAAATCCCTGTGCGATATATAGGCGTGGGCGAGCAAATCAATGACCTGCAGCCATTCCTGCCTAAGAACTTCGTCGATGCGCTATTCGGCAAAGCAGACGTGGCAGAGAGAATTAACGGAGCGGAAAACTCCGAAGCGGCACAAGCATAATAGAATAATGCCACAAGGCAGAAGACACGAAAATATGCCAAAAACAAATGAAATACTTACCTCGAAGCGTTTTATTATTGTATCTCTTTTGTTTTTGGCTTTTCTTTTTGCTGTGGCATATATAGCCCCACGAAAAATACAGCTAACAGAAGAGATAAGCCTCCCCACACACGCACACCCCGATAGCACTATCGCATTCCTTAAAAGTGCAGATAACTTCCAGCATTGGAATATCTGGAAGCACTATGACACGACTATAGTATACTCTAAAGACTTAAGCGAAGCCCCAGCCGTGCAAAAGCTATACTGGCTAAGCCCGGAGAATCATTTATCGAAGGGACATTTATTCATTCGCCAGGTGCAGGCAAATAAAGTGCAAATGGAGGCAAACTTAGCCGAGCAAATGCAGGGCGAGTTCGTTTTTACGGTATTGGAAAAGGCTGGAGGCAAGTTCCTCCGCATTGAGTATATAAGTGATTCGGGGTATTCTCCTATTAAGCGACTTCACGCTTTATTCATTCCATTTTACTTCGATGATGAGCTGCAAGAGATAGGCAGCGCTATAGCAAGGGCTGTGAGCAAGAATTAGGCACTCAGAGCCATAGTAAACGACACGAAGAGAAAACCGCCACGGGCGATTTCCTCTCCATTTAATATTTTGTATTACTTACAGATTGCTGAAAAGATCAGCCACATCTTGCGGACGCAAATTAGCTTGCGCGCCGAGGGCTTGCGCGTTGAATGTGTCGCCTTTTAGCATAGATAGCTCACTTATAGCTTCTTCGAAGCTGTCGATTGGGCGATAATCCGCTCTGCCGAGTGGGTGATTTTCATTTGTAGTGAATGTGCTTTCTAAGTCGCTTATTACGTCGAGTAGAACACTTTGCTGCCAGTTAGCATCCTGAGGAGTTTTCGCTACTGTAGTAGACTTTTCTACATCAGACTTCTTCAGTTTCTCTGCATTTTTAAAAGCGAGAGTTTCGCGAGACGCAAGCGGTTGATGTTTTATCGTTGTAATATTCATATTTATACCTTAATAATTAAATTTCAGCTTTTAGTTTATCTTTGGTAGTTGTTTGTATTCAATCTGTGTGCCAATGATTCGTCCGTCGCCCGAAATGCCGATTACCAGCGTTTCTTGCGGGAATTGCCAGAGCTTTGGTTTTGTTTCTTGAAGCGTTTCTGCAGGCGTTTTTCGTCTTCGTTCAGGGTACGAAGTATAATTTCAGCCTCACTTTGTTTAATTTTAGCCTCTTTGAACTTAGGAGCGGCCATCATCTGCTGATTTTGGTCATTATTCTTATTTTCCTGCTCTTGCAACTTGGCTAATTGCATTTGTAGCTTTTGTATTTTCCTTTTTGTATCGTCTACTTTCTTTTGCTGTTCGTCGACTTTTCCGGCTTGCTGCTGAGTCTTTTGTTCCTGTTTTTTGGTCTCTTTTTCCTGTTTGCTTTGTTCTTGTTTATCGTTTTTCTGTTTAGCTTTATCGAGTTTATCTTTCT
>JBHADY010000014.1:0-3263 GCA_041855325.1 Ignavibacteriota bacterium | reverse complement strand
CTAATTCGCCTTTAGCTTTTGGATGATATTGAGCAGTGCCAACTTCTTCCATATCATAAACTTTCTTCACTTTTTCGAAGAATTCAGCTTCGCTATGCCCATTAAGGTCTTTCACTAATCTATTGTAGTCCATAATGTATAAGTGGCTTGCTGGGAATAGCACAGCTAAGAAGTAGTTGTATTCTTCGTCGCCCTTGTGGTTAGAATTAGCTTCGCGGCGTTCTCTGCCCACTCTTGCTGCAGAAGCAGAACGGTGGTGTCCGTCAGCGATATAGAAGTAATCAACTTTTGCTAATCTATCTTCGATTTTCTTAGCAATGTCTTTATCGCGGATAACCCAAGATTGGTGGCGAATACCGTCAGCAGCTACTAAATCGTTATCAGGAGCGTTCTTTACTACTTCTTCTACTAATTTATTAACTTCATCTACATCTCTGTAAGTAAGGAAGATAGGACCAGAGTGAGCGTTAGTAACGCGTACGTGGTTGCAGCGGTCTTCTTCTTTGTCAGCGCGAGTTTTTTCGTGCTTTTTAATAGTATCATTCCAATATTCATCTACGGAAGCACAGCCCACTAAGCCGTATTGAGTTCTGCCGTCCATAGTTTGAGCATAAACGTATAAGTATGCTTCTGGGTCTTCCACGAGTACTCCTCTTTCGATGAGTGCGTGTAAGTTTTCTTTACCTTTTTCATACACTTCAGCAGAGTGAATATCGATTGATGGATCAAGGTCGATTTCTGGTTTTCCTACGTGTAGGAATGAATTTGGGTGTCCTTCAGCTTCTTTGCGAGCTTCTTCCGAGTTAAGCACGTCGTATGGCTTTGCAGCTACTTCTTGTGCGAATTCTGGTTTTGGTCTATAAGCTTTGAAAGGGCGAAATACTGCCATTGTAGTTCCTTTATAATATGTTATTGAATGTTGATTTTCTATTTTTAGATGGACTACAAAAATAAGAACTAATACGATATAAAAAAAATATATACATATAAATAGGGCAATCTATCTCTTTCACTTGAAGAGACACATTGCCCAAGGTCTTAATTTTGTATTATTAGTAGTAGTTAATTGCTTATCTTAGCCATTAACACCTTTTCTGTAGAAAGGTTTTCTATGTCGGAAGAACTTCCAGAAGTGCGAATCCTTTGTCATATTCATCATTTCTATGATTTGGTCTTGCACTAAGTGACTTTTCGCTACGATACCACTTTCCGCAGAGATTTCATCGAAGTTGCCATCAGTCATAATAGCCACGACGTAATTCGGAGTGTGCTTGCTGTTTTCGCGTTGCATAAGCGCCATATATGCTCTGTCCACTTCAGGATAATTGCGATATAGAGCAATAAGGTCGTCTATCATCTTCTTCGGATATCTTTCTGGTATTATTAGAATCACTCTATCGCTCGAGCTAACTTCAGTAGTTCTGCTTTCATCATAGAGGTGGTCGCCTTTTTCTACTTTATCTATTTCCTCTTGAGTTATATCCTTCGCAAATTGAGAAAAGGGGTTCACTACGTAATGGTTTCCTTCGTTTGAAGTGAAGAGTGTTTTGCCCTTCATAGAGATATACTTCACATCAGGAACTACCACGTGTCCATTTTCGAAGATACGTTGCACAGAAGTGAATACCGGGATTCTTCCATCTGGCAATTTAAGCACATTTAGTGTTTGGTGCACTTTTTTATCTATATTTCCCTCTGGGATACTCTGTTCTTCCAATATAAGCAATAGGTCTTCATCCCATAATCTTTCATAGAATATGGATCTCAGTGCCGGCTGAGTAGCTGCCACTCTCATTAATTCGCCCAATTCCACTGTGTATTGAGGTTGTGCTTTCTTAGCAGCTTCTTTCTTCTTTTCTTTTTTGCTTTTGAATAGTTTCATTTTATCTATATCTATTATTATTTATCGAATGCAAATATACAAAAAATTATCTTTATTACACATATATTATTGATTGCATATGCATTATTGATTACACACATATAATTGCATTATATACATACGAAAGGCGTCCCAATTGTATCAACGGGACGCCTTTAGCTTTAGTCTATAATAGGGATTAGTGGTTGCCTTGTTGTGGTTGGCAGATTTCCATTAATACTCTATTAGTTGATTTTGGGTGCATAAATGCAATTTGCATATCGTGAGCGCCAGGAACTGGTTCTTCGTTGATTAATTGCACGCCAGCGCCCTTTAATCTAGCGAGCTCAGCGTTTATATCGTCAGTCTCGAATGCTATATGCTGAATGCCTTCGCCATTTTTTTCTAAGTGCTTAGCAATAGGAGAAGTTTCATCAGTCGGAGCAGTAAGCTCAATTAACACATCGCCTACTTTGAAAGATGCAACGTGAACTTTTCTGTCAACTACAGTTTCTCTGTGGATATCAGTAAAGTTAATAACTTTTCTAAATACTTCTATGCTAGCATCTAAGTCTTTCACAGCGATGCCAATGTGATTAATTGCTTTTAACATATTATTTTTACTCTTATTTAATGATTATTATTATTTATTTAGTATCTGCAAAATTAAGCAATACACATTATATAAACAAATAATTACTTACCTAATAGCATTTCCCTTATTCTTTAATGAACTTTTTGCTTATTATTGCTTTTCCGTTCAACTCAAGAATCAAATAATACACACCAACATCTAAATGAGAAACATCTATCCTCAGTTTATCTGTGAGCAGTGCGTGCGTGAACTCACTAATTTCCCTGCCGGCAGCATTCACTATGCGAAGATTATAGCCTGCTAAATCATAAACAGATAAATCTCTATTATTCAAAAAGAGGAATAGCACTTCTCGCACTGGTTGCGGATATAGCACTAAATCTGGTGCTTGGCTTACGGAGCTGGTGTCTCCACCACCGCCATTGCCACCTCCACCGCCATTGCCGCCGCCACCGTTGCCGCCGCCGTTATTATCTTTTTTATTAGTAACTTGGAAGCGTCTGGACTCGGACCAATTGGTTTCCTCTTCAGCGGTTATTCCCTTCACTCTGAAGTAATAGTGAGTATTATACATCAATATTGTATCAGTAAGTATGAAGGTTTGCTCAGCCTCCCCAGGTCTTGCTTTCACATTGTAATAGAAAGTAGAATCCGGGTGATCATACTTAGGAGATATACTAATATTCAGTTCGTAAGACTCAGCGCCCTCCACTTCTGACCAACGGAAACGAGGATGCCTTTCCACGTTAATCTGATTAGTCAAAGGATACTGCAAATTCGGAGCATTTGGGGTTAGACCTTTAGTCG
>JBHADY010000013.1:0-22259 GCA_041855325.1 Ignavibacteriota bacterium | reverse complement strand
CTACGCTTGCGACTATTATCGCACAAACGGGAGAGTATCAGTTTCATCGCCTCTCCGCCGTAGAAAGCGGAGTGAAAGAGGTGCGTGCCGTGCTATCCACCGCTGAAAAAGCACGAATGAGTGGCGAGAGAACCCTGCTCTTCATAGACGAGATTCATAGGTTTAATAAAAATCAGCAAGATGCCCTGCTGCACGCCGTGGAAAAAGGCATAGTAACCCTCGTTGGTGCGACAACGGAGAACCCCTCTTTTGAGGTAAATTCTGCTCTTCTATCTCGCTGTCAAATATATAAGTTATCCGAACTCAATTTTGATGATATAAACGAACTAATTGAGCTAACCCTGAAGAAAGATGAAATTCTCTCCGAGCTGAACGTGCAAATCTCTGCCGAAGTACGTGAATATATATATCAGCTCTCCGGAGGCGATGCCCGTTCCGTGCTGAATGCTATTGACCTAGTAGTGAATATGTACTATGAAGAAGCGAAGGAAAGTGAGTCGCTTGAGATAAACGAGGCTATGCTCGAAGTGGCGCTTCAGCAGAAGACTGCTAAATACGACAAAAAGGGAGAATCCCATTATGATACTATTTCGGCATTCATAAAGTCTCTGCGCGGAAGCGACCCCGATGCTGCTATGTTCTGGTTAGCGAAGATGCTCGAAGCAGGCGAAGACCCCAAGTTCATCGCCCGAAGGATGGTCATATTCGCAAGTGAGGACGTGGGAAATGCTGACCCACTCGCACTCGTGGTAGCTGTGAATGTATTTCGCGCTGTGGAAGTTATCGGCATACCCGAAGCGGCTATCAACTTAGCCCAAGGGGTAATCTATCTCGCCAGCGCCCCCAAGTCCAATGCATCATATATGGCGCTAAATATTGCGAGAGCGGAAATAGCCAGCGGGGTGGACACCACAGTGCCGCTGCACCTGCGCAATGCCCCAACTTCGTATATGAAGAAGGAAGGCTATGGCTCGAACTACAAGTATCCGCACAATTATCCTCAGCACTTCGTGAGCGAGAATTACTTCCCCGAATCCATTGGCGAACGCCTATACTACGAGCCGACCGAGCTCGGACGCGAGAAAGCTATACGCGAGAAACTTCGCTCCATCTGGAAAGGGAGATACGATAAATAAAAAGAGTTTGCAATTACTGCAAACTCTTTCTAGTTAATAGTGTCTTATTATTCGTTAATTAGAATACTACTTTAGCATTTGGGATCATCTTTGCTATAGAATCCACTTCTTCGAAAGTGAATTTATTTCTGCTTAGGTCGAAGTTATCGAGTGATACTAAGCCAGAGATGTCTTCTGGTAGCTCGGATAGCTCGTTATTGCTAAGGTCAAGCTCTTCTAATTTGCTTAGGTTGTTGATAGAATCTGGCAAGCGAGAAAGTTCATTTTCATAAATGAGTAGCTTCTCTAAATTCTTAAGATTACCTATAGATTCAGGGAGTGATTCAAGTAAGTTCTTGTATAATCTAAGTTTTTGCAGGCTTTCTAACTCACCAATTGAATCTGGTAGCTCTTCTATGTTATTTTCGTGAGCTTCCAGCTTAAGTAAGTTCTTCAGGTTGCCTATGTTTTCTGGTAATCTAGAGATTAAGTTATTGGAGATTCTCATTTTCTCCATTGATTTCAGGTTGCAGAAAGTCTCTGGAAGTTCAGTAACTTCATTATCGCTTAGTACTAATTCTTTCAGGCTTTCTAATCCGCCTATATCATCAGAAATATGGTTAATGTTATTGTGGTTTAAGCCTAACCACTCGAGTTTTTTAAGTTTAGAGATACCGTCAGGTATTTCTTCGATATTATTCCAGCTTAGGATAAGTACTTGCAGGTTTTCCAGCTCGAATAATTCAGTTGGTAATTTAGATATTTCATTTCCTGAAAGATCTAATTTTCTTAATTTTTTGAATTGTTTAATCTGCGGAGGAATAGCAGTTATTTTGTTATTTCTTAAGTACAATTCTTCTAAGTTCGGGAAGGAGTATACTTCCTTGGGAATTGTAATTAAATTTTTCAAGTGTAAGTCTAACTTTACTACTTTTTCAGGATCAACCATAGCATCCTTTAAGTTGTAGAAGCAGTCTTTGCAACCCACTTGTTTTTCAGTTTTTGAGCTCATATCTCACCTCTATATATATCAAGTTGTTTTCTTTATTATGTTAATTAGTTTGTTAAATACTTTATTTTTTTTCTACGGCGCATTTTCCGGCGCCAGCTTTTCCGTCCTCGGCTTCGCTTGCTACGATTATGTAAATTCCATTTTCGACGAATTGCCCATCTTCGTTTCTGCCATTCCAAATTGCCCTTCCGCCTGCGGAACTTATGGTATTAATATAACGTCCTTCGGCGTTTAGTATTTTGATTGTATTGTTGCGTCCCAGCCCGTCGATGGTCATATATTCATCTTTAGCAGGATCGAAAGGCTGCGGATAGCAAGAAATCTCGTACTCTTCAGCTGGCTGCACCGACGTGGAATTAGCCGAATACACGGCATCAGCCGCCAAGATGTACATTTGCCCAGTCGCTTTATTCGACGTAACAGCATTAATATTATTTGTTTTTAGTGGAGAATTTTTCACGTCATATTTAGCGATTAAATTGCTCGCGTCTGGCGAGAACACGAACACGCCTTCATTGGTGGAAATCCACTTATTATTTACTGCATCTACATATATGCTGTTTACGTTTATGTTATTCAATAAGTTTACTTTTCTTATACTAAATTTTGGATTATCCGATAAAGCCGCATTCGGATTTAGTATTATATTCACGCCTTTATCGCTTGCCACCCATAAATGCCCCTTTTGGTCGTGCTTAATACAGTTGATGAATGTGCTAAGCATATTTGTGCCATAAGTGGGAACTATTCCGCTTTTATTTGCTTGCGCGTTGAAGTAGTAAAGTCCCAGTTTTCCGGGATATGAGAACCACACGGTATTGGCATTATCCACTTCTAAGAATACCACTTCGGGGTTATTGCTTAGCCCCGGCAGGTCGTATGCCTCGAAAGAGCCATCTTTCTTATACTTAAGTATTACTTTAACGCCATTCATTGCAACGGGGTTAATGAGATAGACATCTCCGTTGCGGTCTGTGCAGGATTCACCTATACAGCAGTAATCCCTACCTTTATAACCGGTGATAGGCGAGTTCTTATTATCGAAGTATTTAAAGGTGAAGTCATCGCCAGCGGGAGTGATCTCTACGAAGCCCTTTCCCCAAGTGCCGGCAATTACTCTGCCGTCGTTTAGTATGTTCAGGCTTACCATATTGTCAGAGATTATCTGATCTCTGCGTGTTTGTGTGTTTAGGTTAGTCCAAGAACCATCGGGGTGGAGGATACACATACCGCGTCCGGCGCGTTCGGAGTTGCTTGCGCTTGCCAGCCATAGGCGACCGCGATTATCCACATCTCCGTAATAGAAGCGGGAAGTGGTCGGGGTAGCTAAGTCGAACAAATGTAAGGAGTCATTCTCATAAATACCGAAGCCATAGAGATTAAAGGCGATAAGCGCCTTCAGCTTTGGCTGAGTCTCGATAATGTATGTATTCATTAGTATTCCCATTTGAGCGTATTCTTCGGGTATTTGCGGGAAGAGTACTTCGTTCTCTTTTGTGCGAACATTGAACTGATCTTGGAAATACACCTGACCATTCACTTCGAGTATATCTTTAAACTTCTGATAGCTTGCGTATGAATTAACGAGACGGAAAGTATCCAGCTTCGCGAAATCGGCTTTCAGAATAAGTGAATCATTAGCAATCAGATAAAGCTCATCATTTATTTTATTGAGATTTACAGCTTTATACTTATCTGTTGCTGTGCTATTTTCGGAGTCTGTATATATGGATAACTTATTCCAATTATTCGGGTTAGCGAGTAGTTTATTCTTATGAGAATATACTAAACCAAGATCGCTTGCAGCGAAAATGTAATCACCGGAGAGGTATATGTTATTAACCTTTGTGTTTCGCGGCAGGTCGGCGAGTTTAGTAATAGTCTCAGTGAATATACGCTTTTCCACATCGAACATAGTAATGCCGAAAGCACCTGCTATATAGAGCGTATTACCATCTAATTTAATATCCGTAATTTCCGGATTCACAAAGCCATAGTTCTTAATATCGAAATATGCTTCTATCTTTTTTTCGGGGGTGATTATCTGCAGAGCGCCATCGAACGCACCCGTGAAGATAAGATCGTGATCTTTATCATAGACTAGGGCGCGAATATCCAAGCTGAGTAATCCCGTTTGGGAATTGTAATACTCAGGACTGCGAGCGGGATCGGACGGGTATATGATAATCCCGCCATTGCTCGCGGCTATGTAATTCCCGTTTTTGTCCATCGCAATTTTGCGAATATCCGAAAACGAGGAATATATCTTCCAATCCGAGAGCTTGAAGAGATTCTCGTCCTGCGCCGATGCCGATAGCACCACAGCCATCATTATCGCCAAGTAATATGTTAGTTTCTTAAACATACTTAATATGTTAGTTCTTATTACATATTATCGAATAGAGAGACCATTTCTATAGCAGTCATAGCTGCATCGAAGCCTTTATTTCCAGCTTTAGTGCCGGAACGTTCAATAGCTTGCTCTATAGTATCAGTTGTTAAAATACCATAAACGCAAGGCAAACCTGTCTTTAAGGACACTTGAGCTATGCCTTTAGTTACTTCTGCAGAGATGTAATCGAAGTGAGGAGTAGCACCTCTAATCACTGCACCAAGTGCTATTACAGCATCGTACTTCTTAGATGTAGCCATTCTATCCACTACCACTGGCACTTCAAATGAACCCGGACAGTACGCGATAGTTATATTTGCGTCCTCTGCTCCGTGGCGAGCAAGTGCATCGATCGCTCCTTCGAGCAGTTTAGATACTACGAATTGGTTCCATCTGGAAACTACTATGGCAAACTTCTTGCCTTTTGCGTCAAATTTTCCTTCTATAATATTTGGCATATTGCTATATTCCTAATGCTTTATTCTTTATTGTTAGTTAATTTATTGTCTTTATTGACTGTATTATTATCTTTATTAGCTATGGTATTGTTACCATTGCTATCATCAATAGTATTATCATTGGCATTATCAGAAGAGTTATCTGATTCACCATTGTTATCTTCTTTTGCGGCTTGTTCGCTATCGTCTTGCTTTTTATATTCTACTCTTGGGTGAGCAGCAGCCATCAGGTTGCGAATACAAGTTTCTTTAATCGTCTTCAGTTCGAATACGGTTAAGCTAGAGTCGTTGAGCTGACCGTCGTCCACTCTTTCTTTTATCATACCTTCCAGCAGGGTGATGAACTTATCCTTATCGCTCGCTGCAACGCGAGACATAGCCTCTGCTGCGTCGCATATCATAAGGATTGCTGTCTCCTTTGTTTTCGGCTTAGGACCGAAATATCTGAAGTCCGCTTCGTTAATAGAATCATCATCTGGGTTATTGGGATCCACCGCCTGCAGATAGAAGTACTTAATAAGAGTAGTACCGTGGTGCATAGGGATAAAGTCAATAATCTGCTGTGGCAGCTTATACACTTTTGCCATATTAATACCTTCAGTAACGTGGCGGCGAATAGCATCGGCGCTTTCCTGAGGTGTGAGCTTCGCATGAGCCCCCTGAGAGTCCATCTGGTTTTCCACGAAGTACTGAGGAGTGGATAGCTTTCCTATATCGTGGAAGTATGCACCAACCTTAGTGAGCAGGGCATCTGCATTTATCGCTGAAGCACATTTCTCTGCGAGCATAGCCACTGCCATAGTGTGCTGATAAGTGCCCGGAGCCTCTTCATTCAGTTTAAGCAGTAGAGGATGATTTAAGTCATTATACTCTTCCACTCGTAGCTCTGTTGTAACGAATGAAGTTTTTTCCAAAAGCAGAAGCAGACCAAATGTAATCAGCGGAGAAAGCATTGAGTTAATCGATACAGCCAGCACGCGAGAGGCAATCTGACTTATGTCCGCGGTGCGTTCCATTCCGAAGAATATAACAGGAATGATAAAGCCGATAAATATAGCGGTCATAGACTTAAACACCTGGTTTCTGTCCTTAATGTTCCTCACAGAGTATGCACCCATAGTTCCGGCTAAGAGCATTGCCGTGCCGGCATCGTAGTCGTTCCCGCGAATACCCATAAACATCAGTACCATAGTAACAGTGATGAAGAATGAGGTGCGCGAGTCCAAAGTAATAGCCGCCAAAGTCGACAGTGCCGGTATGATAACTAAGTACTCAAATGGCAGGTTATACTGTATCTGCAGGGATAGCCAGGCAAGGAATGAGCTAAACACAACGAAGAAGCTGATTAGTATCATCTTAAAGTTGTTATAGTATATTTCCTTGTGCATTAAGTATAGGAATACCAATAGTATAGCATATATCATAAAGGCGTGCCCAATGCTGCCCATTATCGTCCAGAAGGAGTGAGTGGAATAGCCCACGTTCATTCTGGCACGTTCGTATGACTGCAGTTTCATAATCACTTCTTCAGTGATTGGCTGCCCAGTGTTTATGATGACGTCTCCCTCGCGAACTATGCCTATAGTCTGTGGAACGGATTCCTCGGCATACTTCTTCGAGCGGTTAGTAAGCTCTGGGGAGAAAATGATGTTCGGACGGAGAGCTTTTTTCGCTAAGTTCAGGGCTATCTGTGCGTCGTATTCATTCAGATTTTCTCTAAAATAGCTGGTAGCTCTATCTATAAAGTGATTAGAGTCAAGTATAATAGCCTTGCTGAATATTTTTTCGTTTAGGTTGTCGCCAGCACGCACGGAGATTTCGGGGTTATTTATTCTCTCCAATGGCATATTTACGAAGCCACGAGCATAGGTACCTTCGAAGTACTTATACATATAAGTCTTTATTTTATTATACCTTGCGGATTCTAATGGTTCGAAGCTCTGCGAAGCGCCCTTTTTCTTTTTGTCCTTAGTATTATTCGGCACCATATTAACGATTAGGTTATCTATAGTGCTATCAATAATAGAAAGGGAATTATGCAGGGCATTTTCGTCATACAAGAATACCTGCAGGGCTACTTTTCGGGCGTTTTGCACTTCGGCGTTATATATGTCCTGGCTCTTATACACAGGGAAATTAAACTTAGCAGATATGCTTTGGTCTGTCCATATATATCCCGGCTCTATGTTATAGAATCTATTCTCGTATATCTTCTCGTTAAAGTGAAAGATGAAAAAGACAGAGCAAATCAGCGTTGTTACGAGTATGACAGCTAATCGCTTACCGAAATTGCTTTTCCCTAACTTCACTATATCCGAGAGTTCTATCTCGTTTTCTGTATTAAATATATTCTTAATTGCCACTTCTTTTTAGTATGATTGTGGATTAATTGCTTTGCTTATCATTAGTGCCTTTCACCATCTGATAAAGATTAATTGCCACTTTAGTATTATTATTATTGTCAATACTGCAATAGTTAATGTTTAACATTAATATACTATTGTCAATTTAGACAACAAATATAAAAAGAAAATTTATAATAATAATATTATTGAAGTAATAATGCAGTATTTATTTCTTTTTCTTAGAGAAATATGCGAAAATAGATATATTATCTCGTATGTATTCGTAAGTAGACCAAAGGGTGAGCAGAGTGATGAAGAATAATGTTATATCGGGGATATTCCTCGCAAGAAGCCAATCCATAATAGTGGGAGTAGTGCCTTTGCTTGTGTCTATCATAATTATAACAATTATGCCCGATAAATATAGCATTTGAATAAATGTCTTTATCTTTGCCGTCATAGATGTGCGAATGGGGGATTCCATTCTGTCTGCAATTACGCGCATATAAGTGGTGAATATATCGCGAGCGATGATGATAGCCACCAGCAAACCATTTGCTATGCCCATAAACACTAATGCTATGAATACCCCCACGGTGAGGAATTTATCCGCCAAGGGATCGAAGAATCTGCCCCAAGAGCTTACTAAGTTCATCTTTCTCGCCAGCCAGCCGTCCAAGAAGTCGCTGAAAGCCGCTAAAGCATATAGTATAGCCCCATATAGCTTTAGTTTAGTATCCTCCGAGAGCAATAGCGCCACCACAAAAGGCGAAGCCACCACTCGGAAGAGACTAATTATATTTGGCAAATTCAGTTGCATAAATATTAATGAAAATTATAAGTATCTATAATATATAATTATAAGTGTCTATAGCATATCAAAGAGTAAGGATTAGAGTACGTCTGTATTTCCACTATCGCGCAGCTTGCCCACGCATAGCTTAACGTCCTGCACTCTATCCTTCGGACTAATTAGCACGGCATCATCAGTGATAACCACGACGAAGTCCTCTAAGCCGATAGCACCCAGAGTGATTTCCTTGCTGGATTTATTAACCACCACTGTATTCTTGCAGTCGATTAGCGCTTCTTTGCCTTCTATGATATTGCCGGCAGTGTCCTTTTCTTTCACGCGTTCTATTGCGTCCCACGCGCCTACGTCGTCCCAGCTAAATAGGGCAGATGCAGTGCAAATATTGCTGTATTTTTCCATTAATCCATAGTCTATGGAGATATTCGGAAAGGCTTCGAAGATTGGGGCTATAGGAGCGAATGCACCAGCAAAAGCAGTGCTTGTATTACCAGAGTAAGCCACTTTCATATCCTCGATTTTAGTTCCCACTTCTGGCAGTTCCTTAATCATAGCATTAACGAAGGTGTCCAAGCGGAAGAAGAACATACCGCTATTCCAGAAGTGCAAACCAGACTTAGCATACTGCTCGGCAACTTCGCGATTTGGCTTCTCGCAGAAGGCTTTCACTTTCTTTATTTCGCATTTATCGCTATTTTGGAATTTCTCTTCCACTTCTACGTAGCCATAGCCTGTTTCCGGACGTGTCGGCGTTATGCCTATGGTGCAGATAGCCTCATTGCCCTCCACATAGCTAAGTATTTCGCTCACCGTGCGCTTAAAGCCATCAACCGGGGAGATGTCCTGATCAGCCGTAAGCACGGAAACAGAAATCTCTTCGGCTTTGTATTCATTCTGATATTTAGCTAAGATGAAAGCAGCACCCAAAGCCAAGCACGGAGCTGTATTTCGCTTATATGGTTCAGCGATGACGTTTTCCTTTGGCAATTTAGGAAGAGACTTGCGGATAGGCTCCAGCAGCACTTCACTTGTGATGATGAAGATATCCTCGTAGTTTATCAAGCCTTCTACGCGTTCGATTGACTCTTCGAGCATAGTTTTCTCGGAGAGGAGATTAAGTAATTGCTTAGGTTTTTTCGTTCTGCTTAGGGGCCAAAAGCGTTCGCCACTTCCGCCCGCCATAATAAGTGCTGTTCTTTTCATTATCTTATAGTTAATTAGCTAAAAATTGAGTATTCTATAACGTATTAGTAATTAAATTATTACTTTTTATGAATATACTTCCTACTTTTGTATGATAAACTTACTATAATAGTGCATTTTATCGCTCTTAAGCACTAAGAAGTATGCTCCCGCGGGCATAGTGCTAAGGTCTATGTTCATTGTGTGCTTGCCAGATGGGAGAAGTATATTCTGCTCAATTGTTCGCACTTTCCTTCCGCTTTCATCATATAAGTAAAGCTGGAAGCTGTCCTCCTGGCTTAAGTTTGTTGATATACTCGCCTTGCCATTGCTTGGATTTGGGAAAACGCTGAATGTCATTGGCTCGCTCGCTTCGATTACTGATGACTTTAGCAGTTCTTTGTACATACGAGCACGCTTCGATGTTTTAATCATTTCTTCGCGTGTCTTGCCTAAGAGTAGGGCTATTGCGAAAGTAGTATCCTGCTGGCTTGCTAAGGAGATAGGTCCCGCAGCGATTACTTCGGATATATCATCAGCTTTATCATTGCTTAGCTTCTTAAGGGCGTTCGTCATAAATCTTAACTTCTTTGAGTCTGTGAAGTCTTTATATATGCCGTCTATATCATCATCATTTGTGATGGGGTAGTAGTTAATTGGCACATCACCTATTATCATAGAGCCGGCGAGCGGGATAATTTCACTTAAATTCTCGTATCCTGTGTATGAGAAGTTATGTTCATTGTCATACTTTGCGCGGGAGAAGTGAGTATTATCGCCTGCGTCCCAATCCAGGAATAGCCCTGCATATACAGCTTCGAATGATCGCGTCCCTGTGTTTTTAATGTTATATTCTAAGACTATGTAATTCGCATCTTCATCGGCGTGGAAGGCGTAAGTTTTTTGTTTAATGGTGAATTGCCCCACCTTATCTTCCATTGCTTTAGTGTGGAACTCACTGCTTACGCAATTGAATAGAGAGTTCACTTCCTTGCTTGCTTTTTCAGTGAAGTAGAATCTCTTATTTCTTCCGCTACTGCCATTGCGAGCCATATCCCATAGCTCTGAACCATTATTACCATCAACTACTGCGAGCATAAATGCCCCCTCGTACATCATTTCGCCATCTTCTGGTCTATAGCGGAAGCCACGTCCCTGCATATTTGCTGGATAATCCGTATAGCAGATATTCCCACTGCTTGTTATAGTCGCAGATATGTTCTTAGACTGCACATCAAGGTAAGACACATTAAGATGAACTTTCGCATAGGATTGGGAGAGAACTTCTTTGCCTTCTTTTACCTTCACGAGTAACCATAAATGCGTATCAATTGGCAGGTCATCAGTCAAAGTGACGCGGAAAGGCTGAACCTTAGCCACATGCTTTTTCTCTAAAGTTTCAAGGGTATAGATGTTTTTTTCTACTTTGAACTTATCGCTTAGGGCGTTCTTTTCGTTGTCTATGCTAACTTCGATTGTTATGTTTTCTAATTTATCGAATAGGTTAACTACATCCAACTCTAACTCCACGAAATCACCTTTCTTAAGGTCGAAGTCAATGGCATTAGTGCTGAACTTATATGCTTTAGTTGTTGCGTATTTGTTTGGTATGTCATCATCTAAGGCTGCTTGGGCGTCAATAACACCAGTGCCTAATAAGCCTTGATATTTAGTAGCTATTTTGCTGTAGAAAGTTGGGTCAGCCGTGAGCATAATTCTATGTTTTATCTCGTCAGCCGTGAGCTGTGGATACTTCAACGCCACAAGGGCAGCCACTCCCGCCGCAACAGGCGATGCCATAGATGTACCGGACATCTTCCTGTAGTCTTTTCCCATTATAGTGGAGTATATATTCGAGCCCGGCGCCGTAACAGATACCCTTTCGTGGTAGTTAGTGAAGCTCGAAGGTAAGTTTTGCTCGTCCGAAGATGATACCGATAGGCATCTTTCGTAGCTTGCGGGATAGAATATGGTATATTTTGATTCATTGCCCATAGCCGCCACGACTAAAGTATTATACTCGCTGGTTGCTATTTTTAGAAGTTGAATATCAGCATCGCTTACGCCACCGCCACCCCAAGAGCAATTGATAATGCGAGCGCCCATCTTAGCTGCATAAAGTATAGCGTGATAGCCGTTATATGTACTTCCGCCTCTGCTATCATCGGAGATCTTAATGGCGAGTAACTTTGCATTCTTCGCTAAGCCTGCTATGCCAATGCGATTATTGCGGCTTGCTCCGCATATTCCGGCAACGTGCGTACCGTGGGAACTGCTCGGAGTGGGGTCGTTATCGCCTTTGCTTTTAGATGAATATCTCCAGAAGTCCCAGCCTCGCCAGTCATCGATGAAGCCATTTCCGTCGTCGTCTATGCCATTGTTGCTTTTATCGTTTCCGTCTTTATCGGTGCCGTTTTCTCCGGGGTTATAGTAGATGACATCCTTCAGGTCGGGGTGATCTTGCTCTATGCCAGTATCCACAATGGCAATGAGAATTGAGTCTGTTGATTGCACTGATTTCCACGCAGAAAAGGCATTTATACGGTTAAGATAATATTGCTCGTATAGGTATTCATCATTCGGAGTTTCCACTATATGAGCAATAGGCATTGCCTCTGCAAGTTCTATGAAGGGAAGTGTGTTAAGCTTTTTGCTAAGCAGAATGGGATCGAACTCCCCCTTCAGCTCCACTAAGTAAGTGCGATATAGTTTGCTATATGGAGAGGAAGCATCTTGTAGTTTATAGAACTCATCCTTGCTTTGCTGGAAGAGGAGGGCATCATCTACGTAGCGAGCGGAGGTGTATTCTCCAATAATGCGAGTAAGCTCTGCTATTGGCTTATTAGCTTTTGCCAAAGTTAGCTCGGCTGAGTGCTTAAAGCGAATGAGTATTCTATCGTTTTGGTATTCAAGCGCGTGGGCATATTCGGAAATGAATATGCCCATCACGATTGCGAATATTAGTTTTATTACTGTATTAGTTTTTGTCTTATTTATTGTATTTCGCATACTTTAGTTAGTTATAATTTTTAGATATAGCTTGTTGTTGGCATTTCTTAGTATTACGAAGTAAATGCCAGAAGTCACATCGCCCAGCTCGAACTCAGTATTATAAGTTGCCTGAGGGAAGAGTGCATCTTCTGCTATTCTTTTGACGAGTTTACCGTTTATATCGTATAATAGAATGTCAAAAATATGGTTTTCAGCAAAATCTGTGCTAATCTTTACGCGTCCGTTCGCATAATATGCCGAATTTGCCTGCTCTTCCACTTTAGAACTATTGGCATTTAGCTTATTGAGGTGAAAAATTAGTGATTTTAATGAGTCCACGGATTTGTTTAATCCATCTTTATTTTGCGAGCAAACAATACCATATCTTATAGTTTTGCTTTCATTTGGCTTAAGAGAGAAAGCCCCAGCAGAGATGATAGAAGATAAACGTTTCTCTTCTTTTTGTAAAGTAAGATCAGCTTTCTTTGTAGTAATAGCTTGGATCTTCACGGCATCTGATAAGTTCTTGCTTATACTAAAGTCTAATGTCTTAGCACGCTTATCGCTATCAGTGAGTAACTTCGTTCCTACATTACATCTATATGTGAATTCAGGGAAGGGATCAGTATAGTAGTAATCTCTCTCTTCGTCATATTCTAACTTGTCATATTCTCTTGCATAGTATTGGAACATTCCTGCATATAGTGAATCATAGCTATTATTGCTGATATTCTTTATATGATATTCTACGATAAGATATGACTGATTAGGTTCTTTTATGTATTTTGGCAAGACGATAGTTTGTCTAATTTCAAACTTAGAGCTTAGGTCTTTCTCGGCTTTATTTCTGTAGTGAACTCTGCCCCAAACTATATTATCATTTTTGTCTTTTTCAGGTGCTTTAATTGATTCGAAGTCAGTATTTCTTTCGGCTGGTGAATTCCTTGCTGCGTCCCAGAGTTCATATCCTCCTTCTATGTTTTCATCTACATTAGCGAGTAGGAATGAGCACTCCTCTAGAACAGGGAAAGAAAAGGCACCACGATAATTTATGCCTAATCCAAAGTCTTTGTACAGTGGATCTATGCTGCCGATAGTCCCGCTGGTCGTTAATCCCACGCCAAAAGGATTACTATAAACTGTTAGATAATCGGGATTTAGCACGCGGATGATTTCCTTGCTGTTTAGCATTTCTCCCGCGTGCCAGAATGAGATTTCCAGTTTTATGCTATAGTTCGTCGGAAGGGGTGCTTTTATCTTGCAGATAGGGAGCTTGTTTTGTTTCAGCACTTCCTTTTTTGCCACTTTGTCTATCTTTTGGCTATAGCTTGTAGCATCGAAATAGTTTTCTGCATCTTTCCCCTTGATTTGCACTCTCATTTCTACGTTTTCTAAATCGCAGAATATATTCTTCGCATTATATACCACTGAAAGCTTACTGCCAACTGGGAAAGTCAAGTCGTATTTAGGTGGGATTAGAGCGAATGTATCCACGAGGAAATACTTATGTACTTTGCAACTTAGCGCTGCTTTGGCATCCACTAAGCCCGCGCCTATCTTACCATAATAATCAAATGCGCTATCGCTTATAGCTTTATTCGCAGTCTTATAAAGCAGGCTTTTGATTTCTTCATAGCCATAATCGGGGTATTTAAGTGCCACGAGGGCAGCCACTCCCGCCACCACTGGCGATGCCATAGATGTGCCACTTGCCTCCTCGTATTGCCCATTAAAGACAGTGGAAAGTATATCCTCGCCCGGAGCAATGATATCCTCTTCATTGCCGAAGGAAGTGAAGTATGAAGGCTCATTATATCTGTTTGAAGAGGCAACGCTTATGCACTCTTTGAAGTCGCTTGGGTAGTTGTCTTTTTCCGAAGCAATGTTTCCAGCAGCGCAGACCACTAATGTGTTATATTCTCTTGCTATTAGTTTGATAACTTCACCACGGGATGAAATGTTTGAGCGAGCACCCCAGGAGCAGTTAATAACTTTTGCACCCATTTTCGCTGCATATAGCATAGCTCTATGAGCGAGGTAGGCGAAAGTTTGCTTGCTATTTGCATCTACTATTTGAAGATTCAGCAGTTTTATGTTTTTGCCCACACCGGCTATGCCGATTCCATTGTTAGGAACGGCTCCGCAAATACCGGCAACGTGTGTGCCGTGATTATTGTCTGGAGTGGGTTTATTATTCCCGGTAGTGTCTGTTTTTACAAGGGAGAAATTCCAGCCCCGCCAGTCATCGATGAATCCATTTTCATCGTCGTCTATGCCATTGTTGCTTTTATCATTTCCATTTGTATCGGTGCCGGTTTCGCCTTGGTTAATGAAGATGTTATCCTTCAGGTCTGGGTGAGTATCATCAATTCCAGTGTCAATTATTGCAACTATTACTGAATCCTTGCTATCCACTAAATCCCATGCCTCGAAGGTATTTATAGCATTTAAGTGATATTGTTCGCTTAGTCTGGGGTCATTCGTAGTGCTGTGGAAACTAATAAGTGGAATGATATCGGTATATTCAATGAATGGGAGGGTATTCAGCTTTTCTAAGAGGAGAGGAATATCAAATTCGCCTTGGAGTTCAACTACATAAGTGCGGTATAATCTGCTGTACGGTGAGGATTCGTCCTGCAGTTTTTCTGAATAGTCTTTCTTATTGTCGAACAGCAAGTTGTCCTCCACATAGCGGAAGGAAGTGTATTCGCCTATTATGCTTACAAGCTCTGGGATAGGCTTATTTCTCGCTACAAGTTCCAACTGAGGCGATGTATAGAAGCGAATAGTGATTTTATCGCTTGCGTAATTTGCGGAGCTAAGATTATTTTCTGAATAATCTTTATTTTCGTAATATTTTTCGCTATTACACTGAGCTACATTGCAAAATGCCAGTGATAGCATAAAAGCTAACAATACTAATGCTAATAGCTTATATCTAATGACTCGATGAGTTTTGATAATCTTCTTCGACATATCATAGTCCCTATATTGATAAAAAAAGACTCACAAAAATAAAAAAAATATACTATCTAATAAAATAAAATTCGCTCTTAGTTGTTTATTATAATATTAACAGTATGTATGAAATGGATACATCACTCATAGATTGGAACATAAAAGTATTAGTGAGATAGAAATATGAAATTCGCAGTAATGACTGGTGGCGGGGACGGACCCGGAATGAACGCATTCATTCGTGCAGTGGTTCGCGCAGCAAAAAACTTAAAATCAAGCACAAGCGTTTGGGGAGTAATCGACGGTTGGAAGGGCCTCGTAGACTCTAACTTTAAGCAATTACAGAATAAAGATACTCGTGGCATTGCAAAAGTGGGTGGCTCTATGCTCGGAACTTTGCGCGTTCCCGAACTCGCAAAAGACTATGACCTGCAGAAAACCATAGCCGTTAATTTAATGGATAATCACATAGATTATCTATTCGTTATGGGAGGAAATGGTAGCTTGCGTGCTTCCAACACAGTGAATGAAATCATCAAAAAAGACGGTATGCCGACTAAGATATTGGCTTGTGCTGGCTCCATTGATAATGACGTTGCTAATAAGTTCGGCTATTCCATTGGCTTTCACAGTGCAATAGACAAAAGCCTCGAAATGCTTGAATGGATACGCGACACCGCCAGCGCTCACCGCAGAGCATATATCATTAAGTCTATGGGTAGGGATTCCGGCTATTTGGCTTACTTCGCCGGAGTAGCCACAGGCGCTGAATATATGATAATGCCAGACGAAGAAGTGGATTTCGAACAGCTTGCAACATTAATCGACGAAAGAGATAGAGATTCCCGCATCATCGTGTCCGAAGGATACCCAAAGAGCGAGGAAGAAATAAGAAAAATACTCGAAGATATATTCGATAAAAGGCACGTTCAGCACGAAGTGCGCACTGTGGATATGAGTTATTTCCAGCGTGGCGGCTCTGCCTCTGCTAAGGATATACTCGTAGCTTCTTGGTTGGGCTATAAAATGGTGGTAGATGCTTACGCTGGTGCAGATAGCCAGTATTATGCAGCTTTCACACCTATGCAAGAGCCTCATAGACTTCCACTTAGCGAAGCTATAAAAGAAGAACACAACGAAATGTCGCTGAACGAAGAGATGATAAAATTCGCAAATGCAATGAGATAATGGCTAAAGTAAAAACATTTATGAGAGTGAAAAATGGCTGATTTAGATACAGATACCTCGCTGCAAGCCAGCATAAAGGAAGCTGAAGTATGGATGGAACGCGCTGACCAACTCTATAAAGAAGAGCAATGGGAAGCAGCTATTCCTTTGTATTCCAAGGTGTTGGAGTATAATCCGCGTCAGCAATTCGCTTACTTTAAGCGTGGTTCAGCATATATTGCCGTGGAGGAGTATGACCTAGCTCTCTCTGATTTGAATACAGCTATAGCTATTAATCCTACTCTCTCTTTTGCATACTTCAAGCGAGGAATAGTCTATATGGAAAAAAAGCTATTCAAGAAGGCTATTCAGGACTTCACCCTCGCAATTGAAAGCAATGCTAATTTCATTTATGCGTTTTATCGTCGTGCTTATTGCTATTATATCACACGAGAATATGAAAAAGCCATAGCCGATTTCGACAAAACTATAGAAATGGAGCCTCACTATGTGCTTGCATACTTTTACAGAGGCAATACATATTTCGAGATAAGAAAATTAGAGGAAGCCCTAAAGGATTACAATAAGGTAATTGAGCTCGACCCATATCACGAAAATGCTTATCTGACGCGTGGGATAGTCCACGGCGCACTGCAAAACTATGCAGATGCCCTTAAGGACTATAATACAGCTATTAAGATAGACCCAAGTGCTATGATAGCATATAACTATAGGGGAATAGTTTATTCCAAACTAAAGAAATATGCTGAAGCGGTGGCTGACTTCGAGAAAGTAATAGAAGACGACCCGAATAATATAGATGCCATAAATAACCTCGGTATAGCGTACTTCTCTATTCGAGAATTCGAGAAAGCCGCAGATACATATTCTAAGGCTATCACACTGAAGCCAGATGCTTTCAATCTTTACTTCAATAGAGCAAGCGCATATTACTATGCTAAAAAATACCCAGAATCCGTTGCTGACTTCGAAAAAGTAATAGAGCTGAAGCCACACTTTGAGATGGCATACCTCGGGAAAGCGAATATACTCACAGCAATGGAAGCATACAAAGATGCCTTCCAATTTTATACTAAGGCTATTACCGTGAATCCGAAGTTCCTGCAGGCTTACCTCGGAAGAGCAAACGTATATATGAAGCTGAAGTACTACTCTCGCGCCCAAGAGGACTATACGCTGGCAATTGAGATAAACCCAAACTATGCACAGGCATACTTCAGCCGTGGCAATGCCTTTAAAGCAGTGGGGAACTTCAAAGAAGCAGCTAAGGATTTCAATAAGTTCCTCAGTCTGCACAAAACGAAAGATAAGCTCAGCCTACAGGTGCGATCGTGGATTACTCAAATGGGATTCGAAGTGAAAGATTAATTTAATATTCTATACTTGATTTACTCTAGATGAAAGACTAAGACATAATACTAATAATCCCCAATTACATAAGTTCATAATAGGATAAGAGCTTAAAAAGATAAGGAGGCTAATAATGCAATCGAAAATACTAAGAATTAACAGCGAGATATTGGATACTAATCTAGAAGTACTATCTTACGGGCATTATGGCACTGCAATACTGATGTTTCCGGGGCTGTCCGATTCGCCCTATATCTACGAGGAAAATAATACTTTAGAAGAGATATATGAGTATATCAAAAGAGGACGTTGCAGGGTATTCGTTGCACAAACCATAAATAATGATATTTGGTTCTCCGATAAGTATTCAAATCAAGAGAAAGCTCAGAAGTTTGCAGATTACTTCTCATACGTGAGCGAGGAGTTAGTACAGCTTATTTATTCCCAGTGTAACGGTCCCGTGCCGATAATTACACTCGGAACAAGCATAGGTGGGTTTGTCGCGGCGAATGCTTACTTTAAGCGTCCGGATAACTTCTTGGGAACTATATCGCTTAGCGGTTTCTTTAATATTCATCATCTATGCAAGGATTATTATGACGATAACTGCTATTTTAACTCTCCGGAGCATTATCTGCCTAACTTAAATGATAGCTTCTGGCTGAGCTATTTGATTAGCCGACACCACGTCTACCTCTATAGCGGTAGCGGAGAAAATGAATACCCCGATAACACAAGAATCATGTCTGACATACTTAACGCAAAAGGTATTAAGAACAATATAGAGATCTGGGGAAGCGAGTACGGACACAACTACCAAACTTGGAATAAAATGATAGTAAGCATATTAAATTCAAAGGTTTAGCTATGCTATACTTAAACAAAAGAAAATAATACATCTCTCATAATTCATAGGATTATATATGAAAACAAAAGTAGCAATAAATGGATTCGGCAGAATTGGAAGAATGGTCTGCCGTATTCTTATGCAACACAAAGACAAATTCGAACTAACTGGTATCAATGACCTTACTGATACTAAGACTTTAGCTCACCTGCTGAAATATGACTCCGTTCACGGCAAATACAACGGAACGGTGGATTCCACTGAGACTGCTATTATCATCGATGGAATAGAAGTGCCAGTGTCCTCTGAGAAGGAAATTGAAAACATTCCTTGGAAGAATAATGTGGATATAGTGCTGGAATCAACAGGTGTATTCACAAACAAATTAGCACTTGAGAGACACCTCTCAAACGGAGCGCAAAAGGTTATCCTCTCTGCTCCAGCGAAGGATGAACTCGATGCTACTATCGTTCTCGGCGTGAATGACGAAATCCTAACAGGCGACGAAAGAATACTATCGAACGCATCTTGCACCACTAACTGCTTAGCTCCCGTGGCGAAAGTGCTAAACGATAGATTCGGAATAGAATCCGGCTTGATGTGCACTATTCACGCATATACAAATGACCAGAGAATACTTGACCTTCCGCACAGAGACCTGCGTCGCGCTCGCACCGCTGCAGTGAATACAATTCCTACTTCCACCGGTGCTGCTAAAGCCGTTGGTGTGGTTATCCCTGAGCTTAAGGGCAAACTCAATGGCTATGCTGTGCGAGTTCCCGTGCCAGACGGTTCCCTAACAGACTTTAACTGTATATTGAAGAGCGAAGCTACTCGCGAGCAAATCAATGAAGCCGTGAAGGAAGCTTCCGAAACATACTTACGCGGAATTTTGGAATACACAGAAGAGCCTATCGTTTCTACTGACATTATAGGAAACACTCACTCTTCTATCTTCGATTCTCAGTTAACCGACGTGCAGGGCAAGTTAGTGAAAGTAGTTTGCTGGTACGACAATGAATACGGCTACTCTAACCGCTTAGTAGATCTGATGATTAAGCTAAGCAAGCAAATGTAACTATAAAAAAAGGGCTTACTTTCGTAAGCCCTTTTTTAAATTAAGAATTAAGAAGTAATTAGTGATTGACTTTGTCAATCACGTGAAAAATGAAAAACGATGGAGTAAAATTTGCTTTGCAAATTTTATATAATAATCCAATTATTCTTTTTTATCTTCTTTGTCTATTAAGGTTCGTTTAATTGCACGGTCGTAGCGACGGCGGAAATCCGGTAAGTAATACTTCTTTATGTCCTTTAGGAGAATTGCATCTGGTATTGCCTCGCCCACTATCCCGCCTAAAGCGATGAAGCTATCGGCTTCTCCCGCAACGAACGAGATTTTAATGCTATCTGCGAAAGTCTGCGTAGCACCGTTATCCTTTCCGTCTTCCGACTGCATAAAAAATAGAGACTTAGCATCGCCGAAGGCATTTATCACATCGATTGTATCATTTACGAAGTGAATTGATATGCGAGAGCCAAGTAGTTGATTAATCTTTTCGGCATTTGTGGTGTCATCACAAATAGTAGCAAAAGCTGCTCCCTGGGCTATTACTTTGTCTAACTTATTCTCTTTCAAGTAGATAGAGATAGTATCCGCAAGTAGCTGAGTGGAGTCGTTCCACACAGCCGGCTTGCCGAACATATAGATGAGCTCGCGTTCTCTGTAGTAAATGATAGTATCCGCTTTTGCTTGCAGCTCATTTTTATAGAACTCCACATTGCCCGAGAAAATATATCTTTCGTCATTATCGAGGCGAATGGATTCCATTCTATTCGAGGCTATGCTAAGGGTGTCGAACTGGGTTTCGGGCTTATCACTTTTCAGCGTGTCTATCTTATATAATATGGGTTTTCCATTTGCTATGGTATAGTCCTGTTCGTCATTGTTTTCTACTGAATCCGCCACGAGATAGGTATTATTCTGCTTGCTTTGGATTAGCACATTTCCCGTAGCTTTGGAGTTTCGTGTAAGTCTTTGATATTCAAGGTATTCGCCATAAATCACGCTGGAATCGTCCTCGACCTTCGCATTTCCGAATGCCTTACTGAACTGCGTTCTTCTATTGTATTCGACAGAATCTGCTGTGATCTTCACGGTATCATCTGTAATCGCTATATTTCCATAGAAGTTAGCAATAGTAGTATTTGTGTTATAATAGCCCTTATCAGCCGTCAGCTGCATATTTTTATCTTTTATGGTAATCTGCTTAAACGATTGAGCTATATAGGTGTTACCGTTATAGAAAATCTTAGGCGAGGCGAGCAGCATATCCCTCTGCGTGATGCGCACATTCCCATTGAGATCCACGGTATTAGCGGAGATATCGTGGAAGGCTTTATTGCATTTCACGGAGATATCGCCTTGGCGGAACGCGACATTTCCTTCGTACGAGCGGGTAATATTTTGGCTTTCTTGTCCGGTGCCGATAAGGCTATCGGCATTCAGGAGTTCGATTTTCTCTCCGCTGGCGATTTTGGTATTTTGCGATAGCGCCAGAGTTGCCACGGTGCTTACGGCGAGGAACAGTATTATTATCTGACGAATTTTATTCAATTTTTCGCTACACATTTGAACAACAAAGTACGTCAAAAATAAGGAAAAAAGTTCAGTTAGTATAATATTATTTGATATATTTAGAAAAAAGTCTTATTTTTGCGTTCTTCAAGATTAGAACGGACAGGTGCAGGAGTGGTTGAACTGGCACGCCTGGAAAGCGTGTGTACCTGCAAGGGTACCGAGGGTTCGAATCCCTCCCTTTCCGCAGAGATTAATAAGCCTATTTAGCTTATGAGCTAGATGTTTTTTTTTTGTTAGAGGTAAAAGCTAAAACAATTAGTGAAAGCCGTTGGCTTTCACGTTAAAAGTGAAAAATGAAAAATGAAAAACGATGGAGGAAAATTGACAAAGTCAATTTTCTTATAATCAGAAGTTTTGAACTATGATTAAAGGATTGAAAAGATTATGAGGATTGTGGCTTTAATATTTGTTAAACATTTTTGGGTGTTTTGTTAAACATATCTATAACATAATTATCAGTATAATACCCATTTAGGATATGAGCGGGAATTATAATTCTGTAATAGTCACTTAAAGAGTGTTAATTGATTTGTTTGAGCATATACTTTGATGTTAGTATTACTTATTTTATTTTGTTTAATTGTTTTATCTTTCACTATTCCTACACTATATTTTGCTCGAGTTAATGCAACATATAATTTTGCTCTTGTCTGAAGTGATAAATGATTCTCTTCATTGGCTAACCACTTCATGATATCTTTAGTAGTATGTATCAATACTCTATCTAAAGTCAATCCCTTACTTTGCCCAAAATTCATACTATTATTTGGGTTATGGTATTTAGTATTTTTGTTGTAGCCCAATTCTGTTGGATTAAATTGTTTGACATAATCTTCAATGTCTTGTTCTTCTACCCAATATACTCCTAGATGCTCTTCATTATATTCAGTCTTAGATTTTATAGGAGGCATATTAGGAAATAATTTATTAGATAGATCGCAAATCTCTTGGGTACATCTATGAGAAATG
>JBHADY010000012.1:0-18964 GCA_041855325.1 Ignavibacteriota bacterium | reverse complement strand
TCTGCTTCTGGTTTGTAGTAAGTAGAGAATACTTTGTAGATTTTGCCGTCTTTCACAGCGAAGTAAATCTTAGAGTCTAAGTCAGCTTTAGATTTGTAGTTTGCTACACCAGCTGGAGTGCCACCTAAAGTAGTTTTAGAGAAAGTACCAAGTTTAGCATTTTGTTCTAAGATTTTATCTAAGCTATTGCCTTTAGCATCTTGGATAGAGATAGATACAACGCAATCGCCACGTCTGTCGCCACTGATTGTGAATGAATTACCGCTACCGCTCATACGGAAGTTATCAGGGATTTGTATAGAGAAGCCATTGCCTTTAGCTGCTTTGAAAGTAGATGATGGTGGGTCAGCTTCTTTAGTGATAACTTTCTTTTCTTTTGAAGGCTGCACGCCAACTTTGAATGACTTAAGAATTTCTTGGAACTTAGGTTTCAAAGTTTCATAAGCATCGCCAATTACTTCGAAGTAGATAACAGTTACTAACTTAGTGTCTTTAGTTACTACATACATTTCGCCAAAGTATTTTGTTACTTTGTAGTCGAAAGAGTAAGTTAATTTAGTAGCTGGAACGCCATCGATAGTAACAGTTTGCGGAGCAGAGTAAATAGCAGGATCGAAGATTTTGTGGTTATTGATGAAATCTTCCATCTTTACTGTGTCTTTCTTTTCGATAGTCATTACATCGAATTTAGCACCTGGAATGTCTTCTTCAGTCATAGTTCTACCGATATTTAAGAATTCAATTCTTGCTTCTTTAGTAGAGTAAGAAGCAAAGCGAGAACCCGGTTCAGTTGCTTTTATCCAACCTTTAGGGAATTGAAGTTCCATATTAGTAACTGCGTCTTTGTAAGTTTCGAAGTCAGTTATTTCTGGAGCTTTTACTTTGTTGTCTTCGCCGCAGCTAATTACCAATAGAGCAACGAAAGCCATCAATAAGTAATTTAATTTTTTCATTTGGATTATCTCCGATATGTGTATTAAAAGTTAATTATAGTCTTAATTAGTATCAAATAGTAGTAAACAGAATACTCTTCATTTTATTGTAATAGTATTCATAATATTATGGTACTATATGTAATATTGTGATAATACTATTTAATTCATCTCGGTGCTCCGTTTAGTATCCACTTCTTTAAGCCTTTGATTTGGTCTGCTGTTACTCTGAAGTCAATTGGCATAGAGTGATGAAGCTGATAAGTAAGATACAGTATCAAATGGCTGCGTTCCGGCTCACCGGCTACTACCATTTGCCCGGAGGAAGCGAACATAAGCTGTTCGTATGAATCAAGCACTACTCCACCTGCTCTATCGTAGATAGTATGGCAGCCGGGATAGTTGCAAGTATATCTTAATAGTGGCTCCACGTGTTGGTGATAAGAGATATTATCCTCTGGGAAGATAATATCCTCTGGCTTAAATGTATTGTCACCACACGAAATGAGGATAACCAATGGGAGTAGCACCATTAATGAGTAAATCAATCTATTTTTCATAGTAGTTCCTGAATAATTAATAGCTTTCCTCTAATGTTGGGAATGTATTATCTCGTACGTCTTTGCCAAATTGCTCCACGGCATTGGTTATTTCATCGTTTAGCTTTGCATAGTGGCGGACGAATCGCGGTTGGAAGTCCACGGTTAGCCCGAGCATATCGGAGTATACGAGTATTTGCCCATCGCAATATGGTCCGGCGCCGATGCCTATAGTCGGTATCCTTATTTGCTTGGATATTTGTGCCGCTAACTGATGTGGTATTTTTTCTAATACCACGGCGAAAGCTCCGGCACTTTCCAGCTTAAAGGCATCGTTCATTATTTTTTCGGCTTCTTCGGGGTCTTTTCCTCGAGCTCGATAGGAGCCGAATTTATTTATGCTTTGCGGTGTCAGCCCAAGGTGTCCCATCACGGGGATTCCGGCCTCATTTAGTCTTTCGATAGCATTGAGCACGCTTTTGCTCGCACCTTCTATTTTTACGGCTTCGCAGCCAGTTTCTTTCAGTATTCTTCCCGCATTTGTGAAAGCCAAGTCTGCAGAGACTTGATAGCTCATAAATGGCATATCTGCCACGACGAGGGGACGTCCCGCGCCCTTTACAACGGCTTTCGTGTGATAGATTATATCCTCTATAGTTACGGGTATAGTGGTGTCGTGCCCTTGTACGACGTTTGCTAAGGAGTCGCCCACGAGTATCAGGTCTATCCCTGCGTTATCAAGTATCTTCGCAATTAGTGCGTCGTAAGCTGTGAGGCATACGATTTTCTTTTTCGCCTCTTTCATCTCTAAGAGGCTTAGCGTAGTTACTTTTTTCTTAATTTTCTCTGAATCAGAAATATAAGACATCTTAAGCTATCTATGTAATTACTAAATGTGCAAAAATACTTAGTTAATATATCTTAATCAAATAATTTTGCTAAAAACTTAAAAAAAAATACATTTATCAGATTTAATTGCTTAATTTTGCAATCGTTGAATAATACGCAATAGAGAATCATCTTAATATTAGTTAACTATGGCTACTATACTATCGAAAGACGAGATGAACCAAGAAGAGCTGATTGAGATTATCAAATCTCTGAAATCTACGGATAAAAGGGAAGTGGAGAGGGCGTATGATAAGTGCGTAGCATTTACTGGAGAAATTGCCCGAAAAGTTAATAAAGCACTTATTTATGAATTAGGTAACCGAAACATTAGCTATCGGAATTTGGTGTCCGAGATATTAACACATACTATTAAACACTCACCAGAGCTAATCAAAGAGAACTATGATAATCCCTCTGACGACTTTAGAGTGCATTTGATTACCGCTGCAAAAGGTACTTTGGACGAAGGAATAAAGAGCTTTTTCTCCGAGATGATATACTTTGAACCTGAGGCAAAAGTTAGATTAGAGCTTTTCGATGCACTTAGCTATTATAATGATGACGAAGAGGTATTCGAGCACCTAATTTCTATGTTTAAGATAGAAACTGATATCGCTCCGTATATACTGCAACTCCTTAGTAATTTCAATATGTCTATATGCAGGGATTTCCTATTCAATGAGCTGCTGAATGAAACTAACGAGTCAAAAATTAGTATACTTATTTACTCTTTATCTAATATAGACTCTACGCAAGTGGTGCTTAATTACTTAGTTAAAGAAATAAATAAACATAGTATATGGCTTCAGTATTGTTTTCTTAAAGGTATTGTAAAGATTGCCGATAATAATGATCTAGAAATTCCGGAAAATGAATATTTGAGGATTGCAGCGGATAAATTGCTCCCCCCTGGCGATGCAGAAGAAGCATATATTTATATCTATCTGCACCTGAGCAATTTAGCTGGAGTGAATTTTAGTTACTTCTTTGCCCTTATTAACGGTGAAGAAGATGAATTGATAGCAAAAATGCTATTGAGAATAAAAACACGAGACGAAGCTTTCTTCTCTAATCTGACGAAGGCAATAGTATCGAACCCAAATATAAGAATGGAACTTAAAAGCAGATGCTTAAGTATATGCGAGAAGTATGCGTTGATTAGGTAATTTATTATCTGTAATTAGTGCTGAAAAATAAAGTTGCTTATTAGCTGTAAAATATATAAATAGAACGAAGCACTCGCTTAATTCTACTATTAGATGGGTGATAATAAAGTAAATCACTGAAACCAAAGAAATGCAAAATTCTGACAAAGAAGACATAGAACTAAGTTATGACGAGTTCGTAGAAATCAGGGACTTGTTCTATATTCGCAGTGGAATCTATTTCGCTTCCTCTTGGCAGAATATTATCTCTGAAAGAATAAAACTTAGGGTTAAGATACTAGGTTATAAGAGTTTTGGGGAGTATTTCGCGTTTCTTAAAAATGAGAATGATCAAGCCGAAATAACCAATCTTTATAGTCAGCTCGCACCAGAGGACTCTTTCTTCTTTAGCAGCGAAAATCAGTTCAGCGCCTTTGAAAAAGTCGTGAAAGATGAACTGCTGAAGAAAAAACAGGATGAGGAAGTAATCCTTAGGGTCTGGAGCGCCTCCACCTCTACGGGCGAAGAGGCGTACTCATTAGGAATGGTCTTCCTCGAGCAAATTAAACCTCTATACCCGAATGCTAAGATTCAAATAATTGGTAGCGATATTAATAACGAAGCCCTGATAGTAGCAAAAAGAGGGGAATACCACGAACGCTCTATGAAAAATCTGCCAAGTTCTTATAAAAAGAAGTATTTCCTGCAGCAGGGGAATAAGTATATAATATCGGAAGAGGTAAAACGTCTAGTCCGTTTCGTTGCCCTTAATATGTATAATAAAGAAGAGATTAAGTACATAAGAAATTGCGACGTAGTATTTTGCCGAAACGTATTAGTATATTTGGATTTAGAAACGAAGAAAAAACTGGTTAGTGATTTATATGACTCCCTAAACTCCGGTGGATACCTGTTCATTGGATATACGGAGTCCCTGCACGGTGTCACGAAGTTGTTTAAACTAAACCACTTGCCCAAAGCACTTGGATATAAGAAAGAATAATATGGATTTTCTAAATATCGAAAACTTTAAGAAGCAAACTATACTCATCGTAGAGGACTCTGCCTCTATGAGGAAGTTTATTGCTCTGTCGCTTAAATTCCTTGGGTATAAAGTTGTCCTTGCAGTTGATGGAATGGACGCAATCGAAAAAATTCCCGGCGAGAATATAGATTTGGTCATCACAGACCTTAATATGCCGAATATTGATGGATTTTCACTGATAGAGCATGTTAGAGCAATTGAAGAATATAAAGATATACCCATTATCGTGTTGTCTTCGCTAACCGAAGAATGCGATATTGAGAGAAGTATTGAAATGGGAGCTAACTCTTACCTGATGAAGCCATTCAATACGCAAGTAATTCAATCCGAAGTAAAAAGATTACTAAGCAAATAAATTTAAATTAGTACTATCTGAATAACAGTTTTATATCATAACCAAATAACAAATTAAGCAGGAAATAAATGAAGTTTTTAGTAGTAGATGACTCCCCGACTATGAGGAGAATTGTGATAAACGCCCTAAAAACATTGGGATATACTGACCTCGTTGAAGCTGAAGACGGGATCGATGCAATGGAAAAATTGAAAGCTAATCCTATTGAGTTCGTGATTACTGACTGGAATATGCCGAATATGACCGGCCTCGAGCTAACTAAAGCTATACGTGCTGATAAAAACCTCAGCCACTTGCCAATACTTATGGTTACTACACGTGGACTAAAGCAAGATATTATCGAAGCTCTGCAAGCAAGAGTGAGCAACTACGTGGTGAAACCATTCACTCCGCAAGTACTGAAAGAAAAACTTGATTCAGTATTAAAAGCTATCGGAGCAATACAATAATGAAAAGCTTTAAGGATATTGACATCAAGATGCTGCTTAAAAAAGCAGAAGAACTTAGGGCGCTATTCGTTCTCGGCGAGTTAGTAATTCCATTTATCGAGGAGATATTCGTCTTCGTTAGTGAAATACAACCACTATTTAAAGAGATTAATACTGCTATAGAAGACAATATCAAAAAAATGCCGAAAGCTTCCAAACAACTATCTAAAGTTAATGAAGCTAACGAATTGGCTACAAGCGAGATTATGGACATAGTCGATGGACTATTCAATAAAACTGCGCAAGTAACTGAAAATCTAAACAAAATGAAGGGAATTAACGATAAAGCTCTCGAACTCCCTCATAAAGTAGTAAATATAATTGCTGACGCATTAGCAAGCACCGACAGCGAAAAAGCTAATAGCTTAAAGCAAGAAATTGAAGCATCAAAACAGATGAATCAAGATGAATTCACCTCTGCTTACACTGAAACTAATGAAGTGATTCAGTCCATAGTAGATGACTCAAACAGCATAATGATGTCCCTGCAGGTGCAAGATATCACAGCACAGCAAATCGCTGCAGTAAGCAACTTATTGGAAACTGTGCAAGGTAAACTTATGGGTATACTTGAAAAGTTCAATAATATTAATGTCGCAGATATTAATGATATGAACGTGAATCCGGCTGTTACTCAGGCAATAAATGAAACTCGCATCGCGAATATGCACAGAAGAATAGCTTATGATCCAGAAGCTATCGAAGCTATTACAAATAAAGACTCTAGACAGGAAAACGTGGATAGCTTAATTGATGCTTTCGAGCATAATAAACTTGATGTAAATAATATACAAGAAGATGCTGGTAGCGAAATAACAGACCCAAGCGATGTCGATGCTATGTTTAATGCGGTTAATGCCAGCTTTGCTGCATCAGCTCCGGCGGAAGTGGAATCCCCAACGCCAAGCCCAGCTATCCCGATGGAAGATGAAGATGGAATGGATGCCGTTTCGCAAGATGATATAGATGCACTATTTAATTCTCTGTAGTTCTATTAAGTTTATATAGTTTTATTAACTATACATAAATAAGGTATTAGAATGGCTAAAGGTAAGGAATTTGACTATCAATCCAGCACTTTCGATGAGAGAGATATAGTCAATAAGATGATACTGAATTACTCGAAGGGAAATATCGAAAAAAACTATATTCCTATACCTGATGAATTCGAAAGTAATAAAGAGGAGAATGAGTTCTCCATTAGGGACGAAGATCAATTCGTCGATTACTTAGAAATACCCGTTATCTCAGGGCAAGCCAAGGGAATGGCAAACCCGAATACCATAGATGCAGAGAGAATAGAAGAATCGGGGAACTTTATCGGACTTAAGGACGTGCACTTCAAACACCAAGGGCACTCTCACGATGAGTTCTCCACAGTGATTATTAATAGAAATACCGATGGGCAAATCTCCGGAGTTGATGTGATTTGCAGATGCGGAGTAAAAACAAGGCTTAACTTCGCATTTAACCCCGATACGAACGAATTTAAAGTATCGGAGAGTAATAAAGTTCAAATTAAAGACCCCGGAGTGGATCCTCTCGTAATTGATGAAGACTTAGATCATCACATATATGAGGAAGCAGGCAACTATGAAATGTGCGAGGATTATCACAATAGCCTGCTCGAAGATATGGAAAAACTGCCAAAAGAAGAAAATGATTTCTCCCCCGAGCGTACTTAATTTAAGTGTTTAGCCTGTTATAGTATAAAGCTAAGTATAGTATCTAAAGACTTGTGCATAGCTTCAATAGTGGAGTTATTCAGCACGGTGAAGTCTGCATTCTTGCTCTTTTCCTCTGCAGACATCTGGCTTTTAAGGCGCTTGCGAGCCTCCTCTGGCGAAATGCCATTCCTCTCAACTATGCGATTAACAATTATCTCCTCATTGGAGTGAATGTTGATTATATAGTTAAATCCCTCTTCCAGCTCCAATTCGAATATTAGCGCGGACTCCACGAATATATGTTCTTCGCCATTTTCGGCAGCTGCCTCTATTTGATTCATCAATTCCTGAATCACAACGGGATGGATTATCCCATTAAGCGTGAGCATATTCTCTTCGTTTTCGGGGCTTTCTCCGAAGACCTTGCCAGAAATGTATGCCACATTATACTTTCCGTCTTTATATGCTTCCTCGCCGAAAGCCTTGATAATTTTAGCTTTTACAGCACTATCATTCGTGATTATCTCTTTTGCTATATCGTCCGAGAATAGCACTTTATAGCCTTTACTTTGAATATAATGGGAAGCGACGCTTTTGCCACTTCCCATATTTCCAGTAATTCCAATTACGCTAATTTCTTTCATTCTAATAAGTTATATATTAGTACTTAATGAACTTCTTAGTTGTCTTTTTATCTTTTTCTAAGTATTCTATGATATATGCACCATTCGGGAATGATGACATATCAATTTGATCGATAATATTTTCGAACAAATAATTAGTATATTCCTTGCTGAAGACAACGTGTCCGCTAAGGTTAATTAGTCGCATTTTCAGCAAGTTACGTTCATTTTCGTAGTGGCGTCTATATGCAATGTATAGCTCATTATCTTTCAGCTTAAGATTTAAGTTATCATTTAATGAATTGCCGCCTATGTTTTCCACTGTGCTTTTCAGTCCTTCGAACACGAACAATCCAGCTTCAGTCGCCATATATAGCTTTTCTTCGTACTTTGGACCAAAGTAACGCAGCGACCACACATTTCCAATAGGACCATAGTCAGATGTTATAGTATTGGCATATCCGCTGTCTAAGATTGCCTTAAACACTGTGCGGCTTGTTCCGCAGCACATAGCGAGGTTATCCTGAGTGAAAGTAACAGAATATAAGTCTTGGTGTTTAGGATACTTAAGGGTTTCCCAAGATTCGCCCGCGTCTTTGCTATACATCATTAAAGATTTCTTGCCCACGCAGATAACTTGATTATCCTTATTGCAAGCCACGCCGAAGAGAGTATCCGCATAGCCCAAGTCTTTCTTAGTCCAAGTTTCGCCGAAGTCCTTGCTAATGAATAGAGTTCCATTAGAGCCAGACGCAGCAGCAAGCCCTTTACTTGTGATATCTAAAGAGAGGATGGCTTCATCTGTGATTTTCTTTTCTGTCCAAGTATTTTTCTTCAGGTCTTTGATTAGTATAGTGCCATTATCTCCGCATACGTATAATTTATCGCTTAAGTATTTGACTTTATGTAGGTTGCTATTAGTATTTATGCCTTCTTCCTTAACCCAAGATCTGATATTATTATGGCTTTTTAGCACTAAGCCATTATCACCGACGCAGTAGAATAGATAATCATCTACTTGTGCAAGGCTATTCAGATTTTCAGAGAAGCCAGTTTTAATTTCGCTAAATTCAACTTCTTTGTTTTCGTGCAGAGTGCCATTATTTCCGCAGATGAGGAAGCTATCTTTCTTCAGTACTATTGCATCATTTAAGGTAGCTTTGCTATTTGAGTAAGTATAGATACCTAAGTCTAAACCGGTTCGGTTAGAGCCTTTAGCTATGGAGGCCTGCGTACCGACGGTTATTAATGTTTTTCTGTGCATTTTGATTGATTTATACACAGGTGCTGGGTCTATCCAAGAGATGGTATTATCGAATACCCACCAAGTTTTCCCGCCGTCGAATGTCCCGCGGACTATCATTGCCCCAGGCACGCCTAAGCTATCTATAGTGCTTGGGTCAGCGGAGTATCCACCTACGAATACTTCTTCGTTTCCGTCTTTCAGTGTGCGGGAAGCCACTCCCCAGAAGCTACTATCCGGGAAGGCGAATAAGTTCCAAGAATTGCCCCCATCCAAGGATCGCCAGATGCCACCATTCGGTAGATTACCAAAGAAGTTATAAGTTATTGAGGCATAAAGCTTTAGTGGATCTGTATTATTATGGGCAATCATAGTGATTTCGCAATCACCCACGCCGTTTGGAGAGTTAAAGTTATCTATTTCATCGGGATTTAATCTTTCTCTTAGGAGTTTGAAGTCAGTCCAGGTTTTTCCATAATCTTTGGACATCATAACTAATCCACCCTGGTTTCCGCACATAAGTATGTTCGCGGAGTCTTGACGAATAGCCAAGCAAGTGGGGAATTGCTTATGTTTAGTTCCTGGTATAAACTTTCCGCTTGTGTCTAATTTAGGAGAGTATACCATAGATAGCGTATCCCAAGTAATGCCATTATCTTTGGATTCGAATATTGCATTATCGTAATATCCTGCCATTAGTATATTGCCGTCTATATTGGGGTGTTCGGCTAATGCTTTTCCGTTTAGGTAGCAGCTTCTGGTTACACTCTCGGCAACTGAAGTCCAGGTTTTTCCTCTATCAGCAGTGCGATATAAATTCCCGAGTCCCAGCCCGCCGACCATAAGTACATTATGATCTTTTCGGGTAGATATCATATTATTCATTTTGCTATCAGAGGCATTTGGGACTATGTGTATTGTGTCCCAAGTTTTTCCGCCGTCTATAGATTTATACACTATATTCTTTGTGGAGCCGGCGTATATAGTGTTATAGTCTAATGGGTCGACTACAATTTCGTATGTCAACTCGTCTAATAATCTCTTCCAGCCGAAGCCTTCTTCGCTTATCGCTGGCACAGCTAAGATAATAAGCAGTATGAATATTATTCTTTTCATTATTCTATCCATTTCCTAAAATGAGAATTTCTTATAATGAGAAACATTATCAGCATATAAATGCTAATAGTAGACACATAAAAGAGCAAAATTACTCAAAAAAACTTGAAATAATTATTTAACAATAGAAATAATTATTCCACAGTTACACTTTTTGCTAAGTTTCGAGGTCTATCGACGTTCCTGCCGAGCTCTACAGCTGTGTAATAAGCAAATAGCTGGAGTGGAATAACCGATAGCACCGGAGCAAGCATAGGAAGAGTTTTCGGGATGTAAATCACATCGTCTGAGATCTTTTCTATCTCTGGGTCGCCCTCGTTAGCTATGGAGATAATATGTCCCTTGCGGGCACGCACTTCTTCTATGTTGGACTTCACTTTGTCGTATATTTCATCTTGAGTAGCAATGAACACCACTGGCATATTTTCATCGATTAAGGCGATAGGTCCGTGCTTCATCTCTGCAGATGGATAGCCCTCAGCGTGAATATAGGAGATTTCCTTCAGCTTCAGCGCTCCCTCTAATGCAACTGGATAGTTATATCCTCTGCCGAGGTAGATAGCATTCTTTGATTTGCTGTATTTGATTGCAATTTGTTTAATCTGCTCGGAGTTTTTAAGTATTTCCTCTATTTGTGCGGGGATATCAGTCATCGCTTTTGCTATGGCTATGCCGTCGCTTTGCGAGAGGTTGCGCATTCTGCCGAGGTATAGTGCAATCAGAGTGAATGCACACAGCTGAGAGGTGAATGCTTTAGTGGAAGCCACGCCTATTTCTGGTCCGGCGTGAATATACATACCAGCTTCAGTTTCGCGAGCTATGGAGCTTCCCACAGCATTAACTATTCCGCAGCAAGTAGCGCCCTTTTGCTTTGCTTCTTTGATTGCAGCGAGTGTGTCGGCAGTTTCGCCCGATTGCGATATAGCGAAGACTATATCATTCTTATTGATAACCGGGTTTCTGTATCTAAACTCTGATGCATATTCTACTTCCACTGGGATGCGTGCGAGGTTTTCGATAAGATATTCAGCTATTAGGGCTGAGTTCCAAGAAGTGCCGCAAGCCGTGAAGATGATCTTCTCCGCATTACGCAGTTTATCTTCTATGTGGCGTAAGCCTCCGAGTTTTACGTTTCCGCGGTGAGCGATTAATCTTCCTCGATATGTATTTTCGAAAGTCTGTGGTTGTTCGTGTATTTCTTTAAGCATAAAGTAGTCATATCCACCTTTTTCGATTTGATCGAGGTCGAATAGGATTTCCTCTATTTCACTTTTTGTATCTTGGTTATATATAGTCTTAGTGAAATAGCCATCTTTCTTAACTATAGCCATTTCATTATCGTTAAGATAGATAACCTGCCTTGTGTGCTGAATGATAGCAGAAGCATCGGAAGCGATGATGAACTCATTTTCGCCAATACCAAGAACCATAGGGCTGCCGCGACGCGCCAAGATTATCTTATCTGGCTCATTTATGGATATCACAGCCAGACCGAAAGTGCCTTCCACTTGCAGGAGGGCATTGCGCACAGCAGTTTCTAAGTCTTTGAACTGGTCATACATAGCTCCAATAAGCACAGCGAGAACCTCTGTATCAGTCTCGGAGGAGAAGAAATATCCGTCGCCCTGGAGCTTTATCTTCAGCGAGGAGTAGTTTTCTATAATGCCATTATGCACTATGGCTATATTCCCGCTGTTATCAAGGTGAGGGTGAGCATTTACTTGGTTTGGCACCCCGTGAGTAGCCCAGCGAGTGTGTGCTATGCCTATTTTAGCATTAAGTTCATTATGCTTAATAAGGTTATCGAGTTCGGATACTTTTCCTTGATTTTTAATAATATCGAGTTTATTTCTATCAATAACGGCGATGCCAGCAGAGTCGTATCCGCGGTATTCCAATCTTTGTAATCCATTGACCAGCAGGTGCGATGCTTTCTTATCGCCTATGTATGCTACTATTCCGCACATATATTTTGTTATTTTTGTTTCTTATTTAATATTATCTTATGCTTATTTAAAGCCGAATGAATTAGACGTATATTGCCGGAAAATAATATATAATAATGGGCATAAATTGCCATATATAAGTACTAAAACACGTATTTATTCGTTTATCTTACTTACGAATTGATTAACATAATAAAATATATGGATTTACAAATACAAGATAAAGATGTAATTTATTACTTAGATAAGTTTAAGATAAAAAATAAAAAGATAAGAAAAACTTATGCCTTCATAGAGACTCTGGCAAATAGAATGAGTAAGCATAATCTCTTTCTCGTTTCCGCTGGAATAGCCTTCAATATCATACTATACGTTATACCTATGCTACTAGTGATTGTCTTCGCCGTGAGTAAGCTGTATGATGTTAATGAAATTAGCTATTTCCTCTCTAAGCTTATGCACGACTTTATGCCACCGTCTGAGCAAAGCTCGCAGATAATTGAGATGCTCGTGAGGGAGGTAACCGGTGTATTCAAGAAGGGAGCTACCGCAGGTGTAGTCGGTATCGTTATCCTTTTATGGCTGTCATCAGTCTTGCTGGGGTCTATCCGCGCCGGACTTAATGATATATTCCGCTTATCATACGTGAAGAACTTCCTCGCCTATAAGCTAAAGGATATGATACTCACGGTCATGGTTCTCTTATTGGTGCTACTGATGATTTACGCTGTGCCTATGTCTAACTTCATAGTGAATGCACTAATGGCATTTATCCCAGAGGTGATAAGCCAGTATGTCTCTTCTCTATTGCTGCTTAGTATCTCTTTGGGTGTGTCCTTCATTAACTTTTACTTATTGTTCCGCTTCGTGCCGAACGACAAGGTGAAGCGTCGCATTCGCTTTTGGTCAACGATTTTCTCTGTAGTATTCATAGAAATTAGCCGAAATATATTCGCTTGGTATATCTCTCAATCCACAAGTTATAGTAAGTTTTATGGTACTTTCGCCATCATCGCATCTATGTGTGTGTGGGTGTATTATCTAACTACTATAATGCTAGTATCGGCGGAGCTTTCTCAGCTTATCGAAGACGTGCGCGACCCGGATTTCGTAGAGCCACCCCCAGCTCATTAAGCTATAATAAGTATGCTCCCGTATTTTTAATGTATGTTTGAATTGTCATTAAATATTGCTATTTTTGTATTATCTAAAGTTGAATAATACCCTCTTTTATTATGAAATGTATAAAGTATCTTCTCTCGCTGATTATATTAATATCTCTTAGCTCTTGCGGACAGCACAATCCGCTGATTGACAGCAGCGATAAATCATTCGAAGCTATCGCCGTAACCGGAGAAAACGAAAATGAGTTAACTCTAATCAAAGAGCCAAGTGGAGAGGTAATAAACCAGAATATCCTTGCATCTATTACTGATGATACTATAAACTCCCCAATAGCAAGCATAGCTATGTGGGGCGGAAGCATTTATGTGCTTGTTCCAGAGGAACAAAAAATAGTTATACTTAACAGATGGAGCTACGCTTACGAAGCTACTATTTCATATAAAACTATGGGACTTAAGCCCGTGAGCATTGCCTTCGCGAATGCGACAGATGCTTATGTAGCTTTCGAGGATCATAATGCTATTTCGCTATTAGATATTAAGTTCCGTAAGCACGCACGTTTCATCGAATGTGCCGAAGGAGCTTCATTCATCACTATAAATGAAGGAAAGCTATATGTGGTGAATACCAAAGCTAACTCCGTAAGCGTGATTAACGCAGTGAATTACACAAAAGAGAAGGATATCCCCGTGGGGGAATCTCCGATAATGATATCTGTAGCTACGGGACACCCTTCGGCTGCAGTGATCTGCGGAAAGCCATTCTCTATGGATACAACGGCAAGTAATCTGCCAGCTGCCTGCGTTACCTACATAGATATAAACACAGAAACCACAAAAAACACATTCGAGTTGCGTGCCCCAAAGACAGACCCTAAAAACATATACCCATCAAGCATAGCACTTGGAGAGGGAAATACTCTCTTTATCTGCACGCAAGTGGGAGTATATCGCGCCAATATTAGAATGCAGTCTTCCGTGCTTTATACTATCAAAAAGCCGACTACATCAATAGTAACTAATAGATTAAGAGATATCTTCGCGCTAATCTATCCGGACGGCACTGCCGAAATTCTTGAAACTAAAAAAGGCGAGAAAATAGGCGATATGAAAGTCCCAGCCGGTGCAAGAAAAATTATAATTTTATAATTAATAAGTCTATCACATAAATAATATTAAATTGAAAAAATCATCATACATATATGGAAGGAATGCCGTTATAGAGGCGCTTTCCGCTGAGAAGGAAATAGAGAAAATCTTCGTGCAGTTCGGCACCCAAGGCGATGCCGTGAATAAGATATTCAAAATGGCTAAGTCCCAAGGAGTGCAATGCGTTAGCTACGATAAGAAAAAGTTCCAAGCACTGGAGAAAGATATATTCGCTCGCGTTGGGAAGGACAACCTAAAGAGCTTCAAAGACAATAAGACTCAGGGCATCATCGCGCTGATGCGTTCTTTCTCTATTCTCTCTATAGATGAGTTCATAGCAACTGTAAATGATACTTCCTCTAATCCGATGATAGTGGTATTAGATGAAATTAGCGACCCGCACAACCTCGGGGCAATTGCCCGCACAGCTGAATGTGCCGGTGCTATCGGTCTCATTATGACTGAACGCAATTCCGCGCCAATCACTCCTGCTGCCATCAAGGCATCGGCAGGAGCTTTGGAGCATATTCCAGTGGTGAAGGTGGGGAATTTGGTTACTGCTTTCGAAAAGCTGAAGGAAATCGGCTTTTGGATAGTCGGCACCGACGGCGAAGGCAAGAATGCATACACAGATGATATATATAACTCTCCGACGGCTATCGTGATTGGCTCAGAAGGGAAGGGCTTGCGTCCATCGGTTGCGAAGCACTGCGATTTCATTGTTCGCATTCCGCTTATGGGGAATATCTCATCGCTGAATGCATCTGTCTCTTCTGCAATAGTTATGTATGAAGTTCTAAGACAGAAGTTAGCTAAACAGAACTCGAAATAATACTGACGCTTGCACTAATTACTAATAGCTCTCATTATGAAATTAGAATTTGAAAAGAAGAATTACCTAATATACCTATTGCTATGTTGGGTGATTCTTTTTCCATTAATATTCTTCCCGCTTAGTGGTGATTTATCCCTATTCCTATCTGCTGCGAAAATGCTTGACGCAGGGGCATTGCCGTATAGTGATATAATCGACATTAAGCCGCCATTCCTATTTTATGCCGTGCAGTGGCTAACGCATATCTTCGGCAGTGGCGAGCAGAGCCTGCGACTCTTCGACTTCATAATGCAGAGCATAATTTGCAGTTTTATGTACTTCCTTCTCATTAAAAGCACGAAGAATAAGCTGGCTGCATTTTCCTCTGGAGTGCTATACGCACTCTCATATGTTATCGGTAACTACAATAATACCACGCAGATAGAAAGCTTGATGGGCTTATCTGTGCTGCCGCTAATCTACTTACAAGTGTATAAACGGGAGCAGAGCCTGCTATTCTTCCTCTTAGCTTTTGTGATTGGCTTATTCACGGGAATGAAGTACACTCTCGGTTTGCTCCTTGCCGCACCGCTATTAGATGATTACTTCCACGGCTCAAGCTGGAAGGCAATAGGTAGGAAGTTTATTAGTATGAGCTTAGGCTTCATTGTGGCATTTGGTCTTACTCTTCTTCCGTATCTCAATAGTGAAGTTTATGCCGGCTGGCGTGATATGATGCCATATTTTTCGTATTATTCATCTCACTTAAAGCTGAATGGCGTTTTTATATCCTGCCTGTTGAATAACTTAAATGCCCTTTATTCCGGCTTCATCACCTTTGCGATATTGGGATTTGTTCTGCTGGGCTTTGTGCGTTTTATTAGCGATAAAGACACTGAAAGCGAGCAAAGCAAAATGCTGCGAGTAGCGTTTATTTCTTTTATTCTGCTGTTTATTACTGTGCTTGTGGAGAGAAAAGGCTATTTGTATCACCACACGCGGGTTAATTCTGCTTTTATGATGTTCGCGGGAGTGGGCTTTTCTGCTTTTTGGGCTTTCGCTAAGATGCATTATACTACTAAGTTTAGTAAGTTCGCATTCATAGTGCTGGCAGGACTTATGCTTATGTTTTCTCCGCTGATTCGCTGGTTTAATATTGCCACTTTGCCGTATCAGTATATGTTTAATAAAGATGCTTATGCGAGCAAGTACGAAGTGCCGGGCGAGCTGAATAGGTCTTATATCACTCATCGCGCTGTAGCAGATTATGTGAATGCACGCATTGATAAACAGGACAAAGTGGTGCTGGCTGCCACCGGTGCTGGGTATATCAACTACCTGCTGAAGACCAGCAATTTATCGAAGTTTACTCAAAGTTCATATTATGTTTATCCCAATGCTTCGGATAAGCATATTAATGATTTGATTGATGAAATTAAATCCGCTAAGTATATTATTTTCCAGACAAATGACATATACGGAGATGTTAATGGAGTGGATATTCCCACTTATGAAGCTGTTATGAATAATGCTAAGTTAAGAGCTTATATAGAAGCTAACTTAAAACAGGAGAAAGTGATTAACAGCTATATAATTATGTCTAAATATTGATAATTCTAATAATATGTATGTCTAAAAATTTAGATAGGCATATATATTTTTTCCTAAGAATTGCTTATATTTGTTGCTTGGCTAATTATATGTTAATTTGCCGGGTTTTATCTTGCAAAGAGTGCTAATAAGCGTAAATGATTATATGTTAATGAAGTATAAGTGTTTATTTATCAGTGTGTTATTGCTTTTATCTTCCAGATTTGCTATGGCTAAGCCGGGGATAGATTCTCTATTTAAGGCTTATAATATGCGTGGTTCATTCCTCGCTTATGAGAATAAAGTCAATAAATATACTGTATTCTATGATGCTCGCTGCAAGAAGGCATATCCTCCGGATTCCACTTTCCAGATAGTGGAATCGCTTATGGCATTGGAATGCTCGATAGCTCAAGATGCGCAACATATAATTAAGTGGAATGGAAATTCCAGCTCCACTCCCCAGTGGGATAAGGATATGAGTTTAGTTCAGGCATTTAGTGAATCGGCTGCCCCGCAGTTCGAGAATCTGCGTAAAGAGATAGGCGCAGAACGCACTATCTTCTTTTTGGATAGATTCAGTTATTGCCAGCATTCGCTTGATAGCACACTATCGGATAAGCTGAATAGCTTCTGGAGAAATGGCGATATTAAGCTCTCCAGTTATGACCAAGTGCATTTCCTTAACAATATTACGCTTAATATACTTAACGCAAAGAAGAAGAACCTCGATATTATCAAATCAATGATGATAGTCGAAGATAATGAAGATTATCGGCTATGTGCCAAAGGCGGATTAATCACTGGAAAGAAGGGATTCGCTTGGTACATAGGTTGGATAGAAACTGCTGATAGAACCCTCGTTTTTGCTATGAATTATGATGTGCGAGAAGAAAGCGACACCCACAGCGAAGACAGGAATAAGTTAGTAAAAGATATATTCAGATATTTAGATATAATTAATTAAGACTATAAAGTAATATATATTATATATTATGATTACACATTAAAGTAGAAAGGTAAATCATTGGAAGAGATAAAAACAAAGTTGCACGATTTAACTCCGAAACTTGAAAGAGCATTCGCCGTTGCCGTGGTGCGCAAGGGTGCCGACCGTGAGCAGATATTCGACTACTTGGACGAACTGGAAGAGCTTGCCGAAACTGCCGGTGCGGAAATACAGGAAAAGATATATCAAGAACTTGCTCGCCCAAGCTCCGCCACTGCCATTGGTTCTGGCAAGGTGGCGGAAATTCGCACTATGATAGAAGAACAAGACGTTAAACTCGTGATTTTCGATGATGAACTAACTCCGGCGCAGATTCGCAACCTCGAGAATGAGTGGAAAATCAAAGTGATGGACAGAAGCGGTCTGATACTCGATATCTTTGCTAAGCATGCCCGCACACTAGAAGCGAAAACACAGGTGGAACTCGCCCAATTGCAATACCTACTTCCTCGCCTAACGCGTATGTGGACTCACCTTGAAAAGCAGTATGGTGGTATAGGAACTAAAGGTCCGGGCGAAACCCAGATAGAAACCGATAGACGCTTAATTAAGGTGCGCATATCAAAGCTGAAGGAAGATCTGCAGGACATAGCGAATCATAAGATACAGCAGAGAAAGAGTCGTTCTAACCTGCCTAAGTTCGCACTTGTGGGATATACCAATGCTGGCAAATCTACTTTAATGAATGTGATTACTGAGTCCGATGTGTACGTAGAGGATAAGCTATTTGCTACGCTGGATACTACTATTCGTGCTTTTGATATGCCGAGCGGACACAAAGCTGTTATCTCTGATACAGTGGGCTTCATTCGCAAGTTGCCACATCACTTGGTGGCTTCTTTCCGCTCCACATTAGCCGAAGCGAAGGATGCGGATGTTATCGTTCACGTTGTGGATGTGAGCCATAAGCAATATAAAGATCATATTAAAGTGGTGAATGAAACCCTCGAGAGCTTGGGAATAACTGATAAGCCGGTGGTTCTGGCGCTTAACAAGATAGATAAGATAGAGGATAAGGATTATATCTATTACCTTAAGAATGAATATCCGGATTCTATTCTCCTATCTGCGAAGAAGGTGCATAATATCTCTACTCTGCTTAGCTTAATGCAGGAAAAATATGACACGAACGTGGAACGCACGGCTCTCCTCCTGCCTTACGAAAAGATGGAGCTTATATCGCAGATTTATGAGCTATCCGAAATACTCGAAAAGGACGACACGGACACAGGAATACGAATGGTCGTGAAGATAAATAAAGGCAAAAACGAGCTATTTATGCGCATAT
>JBHADY010000011.1:0-4558 GCA_041855325.1 Ignavibacteriota bacterium | reverse complement strand
AGCTGGTATCCTTACAGTAAAAGGCGGTACTGGTGCTATTATCGAATACTTCGGCGAAGGAGCTGATAGCATTTCTTGTACTGGTAAAGCTACTATCTGTAACATGGGCGCTGAAGTAGGTGCTACTACTTCTACTTTCGCTTACGACGAAAAGATGTATAACTACTTAGCTGGCACTGGCAGAAAAGAAGTTGCTGACTTAGCTAAAGGCATTGCTGATTACCTAAAAGCAGACGACGAAGTTTATGCTAACCCAGAAAAATACTTCGACCAAGTAATCGAAATCAACCTTTCTACTTTAGAACCATATATCAATGGTCCATTCACTCCGGATTTAGCTACTCCTATCTCTAAGATGAAAGAAGCTGTGAAAGCAAACAACTGGCCTCAAGCTTGCGAAGTGGGCTTAGTAGGCTCTTGTACTAACTCTTCTTACGAAGATTTATCTCGCTGTGCTTCTATCGCTAAAGATGCAAACGCTAAAGGCATTAAAGCTAAGGGCGAATTCATCATTAACCCAGGTTCTGAAATGGTGAAATTCACTATTAACCGCGATGGTTTCATCAATGAATTCGATAAACTCGGTGCTCAAATTATGACTAACGCTTGCGGTCCTTGCATCGGTCAATGGTCAAGAAAAGGCGCTGAATCAATGGGTCCAAACTCTATCGTTACTTCATTTAACCGTAACTTCGCAAAGAGAAACGACGGTAACCCAAATACTCACGGTTTTGTGGCTTCTCCGGAAATCGTTACAGCTCTTGCTATCGCTGGGGATATGACTTTCAACCCTATTACTGATACTTTAGTAAATGAAAAAGGAGAAAGCGTTAAGTTAGATCCTCCTACTGGCGACGAACTTCCACCAAAAGGCTTCGCTGTGGAAGACCCAGGTTACGTAGCTCCAGCTGCTGATGGTTCAAACATCGAAGTAATCGTTAATCCAGAATCTCAACGTCTGCAATTATTGAAACCATTCGAAAAATGGAATGGCGAAGACTTGAAAGATATGTTCCTCCTTATCAAAGCTAAAGGTAAATGTACTACTGACCATATTTCTATGGCTGGTCCTTGGCTTAAGTTCAGAGGACACCTCGATAACATTTCTAACAACTTATTAACTGGTGCTGTAAACGCATATAACGAAAAGACTAACGCTATTAAGAACCAACTAACTGGCGAATACGGCGAAGTGCCAGCTGTTCAAAGACAGTACAAAGCTCAGAATATCGGTTCTATCGTTGTTGGCGACGAAAACTATGGCGAAGGTTCTTCTCGCGAACACGCAGCTATGGAACCTCGTTTCCTCGGCGTGAAAGCTATCCTCGTTAAGTCATTTGCTCGTATCCACGAAACAAACCTTAAGAAACAAGGTATGCTCGCTCTTACTTTCGCAGATAAGAACGACTACGAAAAGATACAAGAAGACGATAAAATCGACATCATTGGTCTTACTACTTTCGCTCCGAACGTTCCCTTGAAGGTAGTTCTTCACCACAAAGATGGCACAAAAGACGAGATTACAGTAAATCACAGCTACAACGAACAACAAATTTCTTGGTTCAAAGCTGGTGCAGCACTGAACCTCTTAAGAAAATAAAAAAAAAGCGACCTTCGGGTCGCTTTTTTTTTAGTGATAGCTTTCAGCTATCACGTTAAAAGTTAAAAGTTAAAAATGAAAAACGTATGTGGAAAATCGCCCGAAGGCGATTTTCTTATAATCCATTCGAAAATTGCTATGCAATTTTCAACCACAATTCTTACTTCTTAATTCTTACTTCTTAATTCTTAATTATAAAAAAAGCGACCCGAAGGTCGCTTTTTTTATTAGTATCTTCCGAAATCGTCTTCGTCTAACTTAATCACATCTCGCGGATCCAATCCCATTGAAGCAGAGGATGATGACTCACTCGGATTTACTAAATCCATAAAGTCTTCCTCGCTTACCGGAGGGGCAGAATAAGCTGCGTTAGATGAAGCAAGTGTGCGGCCAGACGGTCTGAAAGTCCTGCCAGGAGAAGGAAGTGCCTGCATTGAAGCACCAGAGAATCCACCGCCTGTGAGCTTGAATCTATCCACTAATTCACGCAATTGAGAAGCCTGACCAGAGAGTTCTTCGGCAGCACTTGCAGATTCCTCTGCGCTTGCAGTGTTTGTCTGGGTTACCCTGTCAATTTGGTTTAAGCCTTCGTTGATTTGCGAAATACCCTGAGCTTGCTCGTGCGAAGAAGTAGTGATTTCGCCGATGATGTCCGCCACTTTGATTGATTCGCTTTGAATTAAGCTAAGTGCTTCGCCAGTTTTCTGTACGAGTTCAGCACCTCTATCCACTGTCTTAATGCTGTTTTCTATCATTTCAGAAGTTTCTTTCGCAGCTTTCGCAGAGCGAGCAGCAAGGCTACGCACTTCTTCAGCCACTACCGCGAAACCTTTGCCGTGTCTGCCGGCGCGAGCAGCTTCCACAGCAGCGTTAAGAGCAAGTAAGTTAGTTTGGAATGCTATATCATCAATCACTTTAATAATTTTTGAAATGCTCTGAGAAGAAGCATTGATTTCATTCATAGCTCCAGTGAGTAGAGACATTTCAGTATTGCCTTTTTCTGCAGCGTCGCGAGCGTTGCTTGCGAGTGTATTTGCTATGCCTGCGTTTTCTGCGTTTAGCTTAGTTTGAGAACCGATTTGATTCATTGAAGAAGTAATCTCTTCGAGTGAAGCAGCTTGCTGAGTAGCACCCTGAGATAGAGCTTGGCTGGTATCAGACACTTGAATAGATGCGTGAGTTACTTCATCTACAGTAGTCTTCACGTTTGTAAGTATCTGATTTAGCGATTGAATAGAGTTATTCACAGCTTCTTTAATCTTCAAGTTGTCGCCTTGGTAATCGCCACGCATAGTTACGGTTAAATCACCATTAGCCATTGCCTGCATCACACTTCTAATTTCATTAAGCGGAAGAGAATCGAATGAAGTATTAAGATCTTGCTTCAATACATCGAAAGCACCTTCGTATTCTTTAACCATTCTTGCTTGCAGATCACCTTTAGCTAATCTTTCCAATACTTCCATAGTTTCTTCAAATGAAGTACCGATGATATTGAGCATATTGTTCATACCACCAACTATCTTCTTGAAGTCACCATTTAGGTTATCTACATTTCCTCTGTGCTCTACGTTTCCGTGAGAGATATTATCAATAATCAAGTTTGATTCTTGAATTACGTTCTTTAGGTTTGCTCTCACCTGCTCAATAGTATGATTAATGAAGGCTTTCTTTCCTGGGAATTTTTCAAGTTCAGCATCGAAGTTACCCAGACCAAATTCCTTCACGCAAGCCATTGCTTTTTTCTTCACTTGAATGTGTCCATTCACCATGTCGTTAATACCTTTTGTCATCACGGCGAAGTCATTACGGTATTTGCTCACATCTATCTTAACATCAATATCTCCGAGGTCGTGCTGGTGCGACATTTCATTGAGATCTGCAAGGAGAGTTTTAATATTGTTAGATAGGGTAAGGAGAGATGCATAAGCGCCGGTATGAACTTCGTTATCAAACTTGAAGCTGAAATCTCCCTCGGCTACCTTATCGGCAATTGTTTTCATTTCGCTTGGTTCGCCGCCGATTACGCCCAAGATTTTCTTGTTAATAATCACATAAGAGAAAACGGATGTAGCGATTAGAATAACCACAAAAATGCTGATAATTAATACTAACATATCGCCTTTATCAACACTCTCAGAGAGAATTTTAGTAGTTCTCGCATTAGTGAGTTCTCTAAATTCATTTAGCGGAACCATAATATTTTCGAGAGAGCGAATATAGTTTTTGCCATAAACTAAACTTTTAGCGAGCTCAATATTTGGTTCACCTTTAATTGTGAAGTTACCGTTTGCATCGGCGAATATACCTTTTACGGCATTCATAGCCACAGTTTCATCTCGCACTAAGTCAGCAGAATTCTGAGAAGCTTGGTTCATTTTTGCAAATTCAGCATCAGTGAAGTTCAGCTCTTTCATTATTTCCATAAGAGATTTCTTAGTTCCGTCGGGGCGTGGTTTATCGCCATTACGAATAGCAACTACATCGAAATACTTTTTCTCCCAAATAGGATCACCAGTAATTACAAAAGTTCTACAGTAGTTGGTTAAGTCTTCAGAGGATTGCATTAATTCATCGGCTGCGAGCACTGATCTATAGCGTCTATTTGCATTTTCTGAAATATTGCTTATAGTTCCTTGCAACATTACAGCAAAAGTAGCCACGAGAATTAATAAGAGGATTGTTGATCCGTAAATCAACCTAAAGATGTTTTTTACTCTCATAATAATTTATGTACTATATTATTAAACATTATTCTTATTTATTAGTCTAATCTGACACTAGTGATAATCTCTTTGTTTATTATTTTTCTTTCAAACTTCTGTATTCTATGCGAAGACGATTGGTAGTAGTTGCATTCGCAAAGCACATAATATTCTAATAAATTACAAAATTATGCTAACAGTATCGGCAAAATAATATTAAACTTTAAGATGTTACTCAATTATTTTTCATTGT
>JBHADY010000010.1:0-3902 GCA_041855325.1 Ignavibacteriota bacterium | reverse complement strand
GTGAATCTGGAACTTTGCATTTTCCATTCCGAGGTATTTCAGTTTATCGGTAAGTTCATTCTCAAATTCTACTGCTCTCTCTTTTCTTATGTTTGAGATGGCAATAGCCAGCTCAGTCAGTGATCTCTTATGCGATAGTATTTCTGCTTTAAGCGTATCTATCTGTAAGTCATAGTTACTATATGAACTTAGCTCTGTCTTTAGGAAGTCAATACGAGTGAATACCTCCTCGTATGAAGAATACTTTTTCTTTAGTCCATTTAGCTCGAGGTATCTGCTTTTTAATTGCTCTACTTCGCCACTTTCGAAGTCGAAGTTTGCCTTAAAGCTTGAGGAGTAGCGGGAAATCTCCTTCAGGCTAATGTATGCAGAGTTGCACTCAGCTTGGAAGTCGCTGAAAGTAGCATCATATTCCACTAACTGAGAAATCAGCTTTTCTGCATGCTTCAGTTGGTTAAGTATGGAGCTATCCGCTTCGTTAAGTATGAAGTCCAGCTCATTAACTATGGAGAAAATCTTCTCAGAGTTTTCTAAAATTTCTAATTTCTTCTCAATTTCATCTAATTCATTCTCGTGTGGGGCTATCTTATCTATCTCTTCCAGTTCGAACTTATAGTGGTCAGAGGTGATTTTCGCCTCCTTAGCCTTTTCTTCTAAGTCCTTCAGAGCTTTGATTTTAGATTTATAAGTTTTATACTCATCTGCGTATGCTTTTAGCTTGTTATCATCGCCAATAGTAGCATCAAGTGCGGTGAGGTGATAGGCAGAGTTCAGCAGTTGCTGGTGTTGGTGCTGCCCGTGGAAATCGACTAATCTATCTCCTACTTCTTTCAGTGTATTAACAGCGACTAAAGAGTCATTAATAAAGCTGCGGGAGTTTCCCTTCAGGTTTATTTCTCGCCTTAGGACTAAGTCTTGGCTGTCTTCGAGCAGTTCCTTAACTTCTTCAATATCATTAATGCTTAGATCATCAAAGTTTAGGTCATCAATATCGAACGTAGCTTCTACTATGGCTTTCTTTTCGTTATTGCGAATTAAGCTGGCAGAGGCACGCTCGCCAAGTGCTATCATAAAGGCATCTACCATAATGGACTTACCCGCGCCGGTTTCCCCGGTGATGATATTCAGCCCATTTTGAAATTCCAATTGTAATTCGTCTATTAATGCGTAGTTTTTGATATACAGTGATTTAAGCACGTTCTTATAATGATATTGATGAGAAATAAATACTTATCTTTTCTAATTTCTGTCAATTAAAAACGATTATATAGCACTTTTATTTCGTAAACGTATCTTAATTGTTCGTATATTAGCCCAAAAATTCGTATATTTGGCTTCCTTTTAACACACTAAATATTAAGATAATGAAGATAATTACTTGGAATATTAATGGCTATCGTGCCATTACAGGACAGAACTCCAGTCGCAGATTAGACGTTCTGACAAATGACAATAAACTATTCTCTTACATAGATAAAGAGAAGCCTGATTTAATCGCTCTGCAAGAAACAAAAGCAGAAGTAGAGCAAATAAACGATGAATTGCTCGCTCCCGAAGGCTATTTCTATTATTATAACTCATCAAGAGCAAAGAAGGGGTATTCCGGCGTTGTAACTTTCTGCAAGAAAGAACCAAAGCAAGTGCGTTATGGTTTCGGCATAGAAGAGCTCGACAGAGAGGGAAGAGTCGTAGAGACTATATTCGATGACTTCGTGCATTTTAATATCTACTTCCCGAATGGTCAGCAAAATGATGAACGCCTGCAGTATAAGCTCGATTTCTATAAAGCTCTTTATCAGTATCTGAAGGATAATTATAGTGATAAAGATAGAATCATTGTTTCCGGAGATTATAATACTGCGCATAATGAAATTGACCTTGCGCGCCCAAAGCAGAATGAGCAAACTTCTGGCTTTCTCCGCATAGAACGCGATCTGTTAGATGACTTTGTGAATACGGGGTATATTGATTCTTTCCGTGAGATAAACAAAGAGCCAGACCAATATTCGTGGTGGAGTAACCGTGGAAGAGCAAGAGAGAATAATGTGGGCTGGAGAATTGATTATCACTTCCTCTCTCCAGCACTTAAAAACAGCATTAAGCACTGCGAAATGCAGCAAAGCGTAATGGGTTCTGACCACTGCCCAGTAGTTTTAGATTTAGACATTTAAGGAAGCTATATGATTAAACACATAAATAGAATATTTGTAATTTTGGCATTACTTTGTGCTGTTTCCCTTCAAGCACAAAATGCTACTTCTGTGTATAATGATAAGACGGCTACGGCGAATCCGCAGTTCACTCTGCGCACATTCTTCGAGAATATGAGCAAAGATAATTATTACCCGAACATAGCAGCCCAGACTATGGACTTCACCGGCTTGAAAAAGGGGAATAAGAAAGTACTTGCTATCAAGCTGAAGAAAATTTTCGATGCAAAAGGGGTGATGGTTACACCTACTAAGTTCTCGCTCGACCCTAATTACGTAGATTCTTCTTCAATGACGCAGATATATCAAATTTCTAATGAACTGCCCGACATCTACCTCGAGAAAGTACGCGGAAAATGGTTATTCTCTTCTTACTCTGTTCAGCAGATTGAAAGCATACACGATAAGCTGATAATATTAGATATTTCGGACTTCGTCGAGCAGTTGCCGGAGTTCTTCCACTTTGAGTTTCTCGGAATGCAGGTTTGGCAATATCTCGGATTAATTCTATTCATATTCTTAGATATTTTATTCATCTACCTGCTGAAGTTTACGGCAAAGCTATTCCTAAATACTGTATTTGATAGAATAGCTAAGTGGGCACCAGCACGCGGATATGTCATTCCAATTACGATTCGCCTCTCAAGGCTTTTGGGTGTAATCATTATGATGAACCTATTGCCAATATTGGAATTGCCGTATAATTTGCATATTGGATTAGTACTGATATTCAAGACAAGTATTCCAATATTCATAGTGCTTATTGCATTCAAGGTAATTGATGCAACTATGGCTATATTCCAACGCATAGCAGCGAATACTGCTTCTTCAGTTGATGATGTGCTTGTGCCATTCCTCCGCAAAGGTTTAAAGATAATATTCTTCATCCTTGCTGTGTTCTATACTTTGGACATTGTGGGAATAAACATTACTCCACTGCTTGCGGGTGTGTCCATCGGTGGTTTAGCTTTTGCTTTGGCTGCTCAAGATACAGTGAAGAACCTATTTGGCTCATTCACAATTTTTGCCGACCAACCTTTCTCCGTTGGCGATTGGATAATCATCAATGATGGCGAAGGCGTTATCGAAGAAATTGGCTTGCGTTCCACTCGTATCCGTACATTCGAGGATTCCATGATCACCGTGCCGAATGGCAAGCTAATGGATATGGTGATTGACAATATGGGAACAAGAAAGCTCAGACGTTATAAGTTCTTGATTAATCTAACTTACGACACAACAAAAGAGAAAATGTTGCAAATGGTAGAAGGTATTAGGGAGTATCTAACCGGAAGAGAATCCGTGTATCAAGAAAATATTCAAGTGTCGTTCTTCGGTTATTCTGATTCTTCTTTAGATGTTCGCGTGTCTATCTACTTTGAAGTGGAGAACTACCAGCAAGAGCTTAAAGCAAGGCAAGAGCTTAACCTATACATCTATGAATTAGCAGAGAAAGTAGGAGTGGAATTTGCATTCCCAAGCCAATCTCTATACATAGAAAAAGGCGGTATAAAAGAAAAAGACGCTATTTAAGTCTTTGGCACTGCAAAGCCTTTTTTTCATTAACACTTAGTGTGGTGAAAATCAAATAATCATCTCCGCCGTCGTGCAAGGAATACTTCTTCTTGATTTCAGCGGTGGAGATGGGATAATTCCTCTTAAGTACATTCACTTTTTTATTCGGAAAGAGTG
>JBHADY010000009.1:0-4385 GCA_041855325.1 Ignavibacteriota bacterium | reverse complement strand
TCATAAGGAATAACTGCGTGGCTTTCCGCCCCCATAAAATCAGTGTAAAGTATGCCGAGAGCAGCCATAATAAATGGTATATTCTTTTCGAACGGAGCTGTGCGGAAGTGCTTATCCATATAGTAAGCTCCTTCGAGTAGCTTTTCGAAGTTGTCATAGCCTATATAAAGCGCAATAGACAAGCCGATCGCAGACCAAAGGGAATACCTGCCGCCTACCCAATCCCAGAACTCGAACATATTCGCGGAATCTATGCCGAAGCGTTCCACAGCCTCTTTATTCGTAGATAAAGCAACGAAGTGCATTGCTATATTCGCTGTGTCACCGTTAGTCTTGGAGAGGAACCACGACTTAGCACTCTCTGCATTGCGAATAGTCTCCTGAGTGGTGAAAGTTTTCGACGCTATGATGAACAGCGTAGTCTCCGGGTTTAATCCCTTTAGGTTTTCTGCTAAATCAGTGGAATCCACGTTCGATACGAAGTGAATGTGAATACCATCTACAGCGTATTTCCGCAGGGCTTTGCATACCATAGCCGGCCCCAAATCCGAACCACCAATACCAATATTCACTATATGCGTGAGCTTGCGTCCGGTGTATCCGCAGAATGCCCCCGAATGCACCCGCTGAGCGAAATCCTTCATCTTACTTCGCACAGCTGCGATTTTCGCTTTAATTTCCTCGCCATCAAGCATTAGCTCTGTGTCGGATATATCACGCAGAGCAGTATGTAGCACGGCACGCTTTTCCGTGTTATTTATCTTTTCTCCGGAGAACATAGCCTCTATAGCTTCGCGTAGCTTAGCCTTTTCAGCCATATTTACGAAAAGCGACATAAGTTTATCATCAATATAGTTTTTCGAGTAATCAAAGAGGAAATGCTCATTTTCGATTGAATACTCATTAAATCTATTGCCCGCGAGGAACAAGTCTTTAATAGTCCTTTTCTTTAGCTCAGCAATATACTTACCTATTTCTGCCCAAGGGCATTGTTCGCTTTTGTTAATCATTACTTGCCTTTCCTTTAATCTGTTAGTATGTAGCTATATAATCGTATAACGCGAATTTAAATTTTATAATTGCACAATTTTTTTTAATTTTGAATACTTAAACATTAATAATAACATATTACTCATTGAAAGAAAATGAAGATTCTCGTTACTGGTGGTGCAGGATTCATCGCATCGCACATAGTTGATAAATACATTGAATTGGGACACACTGTGCATATTATTGATAACCTCTCTACTGGAAAAAGAGAGAACCTGAACCCCGAAGCGAGCTTCTACGAACTTGATATTAACTCTGAAGAAACTCGGGACTTAATACTAAAAGAGAAGTATGATATTATCTCGCACCACGCAGCACAAATGAACGTGCGCCTTAGCGTAAGCAACCCACTTTATGATGCTAAATCCAACATACTCGGCACGCTGAACATAATGGAAGCAGCGAAAGACAGCGGAGTGAAAAAAGTCATATTCGCCTCCTCTGGTGGCACTATCTATGGCGAGCAAGACGAACTCCCATCTGTAGAAGAAGACGAGGCGCGTCCCTGCTCTCCATACGGAATTGGCAAGCTTAGCGTGGAAAAATACCTGTTCTACTACCAAGAAGTATATGGCATTAAGTTCATAGCCCACAGATACGGAAACGTATATGGCAGAAGGCAAAACCCAGAAGGCGAAGCCGGAGTGGTAGCCATATTCATCGATAAAATGCTGAAAGGAGAGCAGCCTATCATAAACGGAGATGGTCTAATCACTCGTGATTACATATACATAGATGATGTAATCGAAGCGAATGTCATCGCCCTGCGAGAAGAAGTAGAAGGTATATATAACGTTACCACCGGACGCGAGATAACTGTGAATAATATATTCAAATCCATTAAAGATATACTTAAAGTCAATACTGAAGAAAAGCACGGTCCGGCGAAAGCAGGCGAACAGCGTCGCAGTGTATGCTCTTATGAGAAGTACCAAAAGATGCACGGCTTCCAGCCTAAATTCACTTTCGAGCAGGGCTTAGCTCTCACTATTGAAGACTTTAAGAAAATGCAATAGATTACTATTGTAGATATAGCACTTTTATTATACACATAAGATTATGGCAGAGACCTTTTTATTCAATTTCGGCACTTGGGATTACGTCATCATAGCCCTATATTTTGTTATGATAGTCTACGTGGGATTTAAGTATTCCAAGACTTCCGGAGACGCAGAAAGTGAAAAAGAGGATTTCCTCCTGGCTGGTCGCAAGCTCACTCTGCCTATGTTCGTGATGACCATAGTAGCCACTTGGTATGGCAATATTCTCGGTGTGGGCGAGTTCATCTGGGGAGACGGCTTAGTCGGCTGGTTGTGCTTCTCCTTCACTTATTACATTGCGGCATTCCTTTTTGCAATATTCATAGCGGGGAAAGTCCGAAACATGAACATCTCCACCATACCAGAGCAAATCGAGAAGTTCTATGGCCGCGGGGCATCTATATTCTCGGCGATTATCGTCCTGGTTATCACTTTGCCAGCGGTGTATGTACTTTCCTTAGGTGAGTTCGTTAAAATGTCCTTCGATTTGGACTTAAACATATCTATTATTATCGCGACTGTAATTTCATTCGCATATATAATCAAGGGTGGATTTAAGGCGGATATAGTAACAAATGCAGTGCAGTTCGTGCTTATGTATTTGGGTTTCTTTATACTTACTTACTTCGCTGTGCAGGTACTCGGCAGTCCAAGCGATATGCTCGCTCGCCTGCCGGAGTCTCACTTAAGCCTAACCGGTAACTATGGCATTCAGTTCATAATAGTTTGGTTTATTATAGCCTTTCAGACTTTCGTAGATCCCGGCTTTCATCAGCGTTGCTCTGCTGTGAGCAATCCCAAAACAGCTAAGCGTGGCGTGCTTATCTCCATACTCCTGTGGATGGTCTTCGACTTTATGACACTCACCACTGCTCTGTACGCACGAGCTTACTTCCCGGATCTGCAGAGCGGTTTGCTGTCCTATCCCGTGATGAGCAATGCCATTCTCCCAGAGTTCTTTAAGGGCTTTTTCATAGTTTCCGTGCTGGCAACCGTGATGAGCACGCTTGATAGCTATGCTTTCATCAGCGGGGCAACTATAGGCAACGACATTATAATGAAATTCCCAAATGCAAAGAAAAATGCAAAATATTGGACTAAAATCGGTATCGTCATTACTGGTATATTCTCCATATTATTGGCTATTGCCCTGCCATCTGCTGTGCAGCTGATATACAAAACATCATCTATTGCGGTGCCGGGCTTGCTCTTCCCATTGGTTATTACATACTTCCCTAAATACACACTAAAGAGCAAACACTCTCTATTAATTATGATATCCGCATCGGCTATTTCTGGTTTTTGGACTTTGATGAATAGCCTCGGGGTGAGTGTAGACTTCATTATCAGAGATATCTTCGTTAATATAGAACCTATGGTGCCGGGCATAGCACTTTCAATTATTCTTGGTTTATCACTTATCAGAAAGAAGGAACAATGTTTACAATCTCCAACTTTATAAGTTTTCTGCGTCTGCTTTTGGCTATTCCTATGTGGTTTCTCCTCAGGGAGAATATGAACTACGAAGCTCTGGCTTTGGGGCTTTTCGCCATTCTTACTGATTTATCCGACGGATACATAGCTAGGAAGATGAATCAAATAAGCGAGTGGGGGAAGGTAATAGATCCCGTGGCTGATAAAGTCTTCGTCGGAGTAACTGCCATCGCCCTCGTGATGCGCGGGTCTATACCTATGTGGTTTTTGGTGGCGGTGCTATCGCGTGATATACTGATAATGCTAGGCGGATTATACGCCAGCACTAAGATAAATATGGTAATTCCATCAAATTACGTAGGCAAAGCCACTGTAATTTGCATTTCTTCTGTGCTCGTTACCGGTGTAATTAACTATATACCAATTATGGACATACTAACATACATAGCCACTGCTGCTATGCTCCTCTCGCTTATAGTCTATGGCAAGGGAATGATAGACAAAATTAAAGCTGCTGAGAATAAATAATACAATCTGCTATTTCCATAAAAAAAATCCTAAATTATTAAAAAAATATCTGAACTATATTCAAGAGTTTGCGTATTCACTTTTATTCTAGATAAGTTATGGATATATTTTTAATAAATTTACAAAAGGATTTACTTATGAGAAATCTCTTCAAACTTCTTGCGGTTGTATTTTTCGCTGCTACTTCATTAACTTTCGCTCAATTTCCAGGAACAGGCATCACAATTGGTGCCGGTGCAGGTGTTTCACGAGGTGTGAATGAATCATACGATAAATATAGAAACTTTGACTTCTTATGCGGTGGCAATATACTTTGGAACGACGCAATTGCTC
>JBHADY010000008.1:0-2614 GCA_041855325.1 Ignavibacteriota bacterium | reverse complement strand
CTTTTAATTTTTAACGTGAGAGCAAAAGCTTTCGCTTTCGCCTTTCACTTTTGTTTTTTCCTTTTTTTTCCTTATTTTTGCTCACATTAACAAGGAAAAGAGCAATGAAACTTTACACTTTACTTTTGTCTATATTCCTCCTCGCTGGGGGTAATTTCTCCAACCAAACCAGTTTATTTAAGGAATACTTACACAAGACACATTCGCAAAAAATGAGCACAGCAAAAAGCGAGTATTATGTAATCCGCGAGGACAACTGTTATAAGTGCTATATTAATAACTTAGCTATCGCGAAAGCCGGCATAAAAAAGAAGAATGCCTTCGTGATTTATGTGTATCGCGGACGCATGAGTAGCAACGCCAATTTCCTGAAGAATCACAAAAACGTACTTTATGATTCTACTGGCGCATTTAAGAAAGTGAATATTAGTCCATTCTCTGACTGCATAATATACACTTCCAAAGGTGAAATAACGAGGATTAAGCAACTGCAGAACGAGTAGAACTTTAGTTGAAGCCAAAGGCTTCAACGGTAAAAGGTAAAAGGTTAATAGTGAAAGCCTTCGGCTTTCACTATTTATCGATCCATCTAATCGCCATAGTACCATCTTCTAACTTTTCCGTCGCGAGAAGCCTGTTTCCATAGATATAATCTTCAATTCTTAGATTTTTTGGCAACGCGAATGTCTCATTTTTCACCTTTCCGTTCATATCAAAGACCGTGATATAGTACTGCTGATCTACTGTCATCGTCTTTTCATTCACAGAATTTCTAAGCCCTATGAGTATTATTCTATCCTTCTGCACAAATAAATTACTCATCATTTTGTATTTTTCCCAAATGTCAAATTTATCATCGGCGGTCGCATCAGTAGCTATATCCTTCAGAGGAGGATTATAGTTTTTGGGGTATTGCAGTTCTATCGTTTTAATGTAACTACCTTTAGAATCGAATATATACATTTGATTAGACATTTGCATCAGATAGTAAATATAGTCATTATAAACAGCCGGAGTAACGAAGCTGGTCATAATATTTGCCGCTAATGTTGTCTTCTCACAAATAGGATCCACCTTCCCGAAGTACCTATCAGCATTGAAGTTAGTATCAGATATTAGTATCAGTTTTTCGTTTTTATCCAAAGTATTATGTCTAAAATAATACTTGGTCATAACGATCTTATTCGACTGAGGAAGAACATTAAAGTTCTGAAAATAGGAGTTATTGCTAGTGTGAGTGGAGTCTATCAGCCCCTTTTTTGCCAATTTTTTAGTGTTAATATTAAGCGCATAAATCACCAAAGAACCATTTCGCTCATTACTTGGACTAGTCCAAACGAGGATGCTATCGTTCTTGAATCTTAGTCCATCATTCTGATAGAAATCACTAACACCATCAACATCCAACAAGTTAATCGTTTCTTTCACCTTCCCTGTGCTATCTATCACGCTAATATTTTCATTATCATCTTGCAAGAAAGCATAATACTCATTACGCTTAGGGAGGTAAGTCACATATATATATTGCATTTTTATTGGCTTGCCATCGCTATCACGCACTATCATTTTTGGACTTAAATAATCTGGCTCATGCTTCACGAGTGGCTTATAATTTTTATCATATTCTATAATTAACTGCTTATATCCTCGAGGGTTATACCAATTCTCCGCAAGGAGTATAGAGTCTCTATCTTTGTCCTTGATTACGATACCAGGCAAACGCGTAATTCCATATTTCTTCGCATATAAGCATTCTGGGTCTATCGCCGACTTCACATTCAGCTCATATTCCTTCATAAGACTAGCGAGGAGGGTATCATCTTCATTGCAGAAGAAAACAGTCATATCAAGCTCGCAGTTTTCTAACTTCATATTAGAATAGGTATTTAGTGAGCGGAAGCAAGTCCAACAGGTCTGCTGATTCGTAAAAACAGAGATGCTAATTTTGGGTTTATCTTCTGCATTTGCAAGCACCGCACACATCAGAATTGCAAGGAATAGCATAGTTAATCTTTTCATTAGTTCACCTTAAATTCTTAGTTTATAATATGTTATGTAATTGTCTATTTTATGCATCTTTACTTTTCACTATTTTGACAGAGATCAAAGTATACAAAAGTAAAAGAGTATTTATCGCATTAGTCACCGCCAAGAGAAAATCCATTATATTAGCATCGTGTTCCAGAATGTTAAGCAGGTACTTTGCAGCTAGAACAATTAGAAGAATAGTTACCGCTAGATAGTTAAAATTAATAGCTGATTTAGTAATTTTTACAATGTAAGAATTGTTAAATTTCAGGCAAATCATACTGCTTGCGAGCAAGCTAACCAGCCCTAAAATAAAGATATTAATTTGATTATCTGGAATCAGTGGAGATGTATTAGTATCAAGAATTAGTTTCTCAGTAATAAAGCAGAAATATATAACTAATACACTAGCAATATTGATGTAATTTAATACTTTATTCTTCATTTTTAATAGTTCCTTTAATTTACTCACAAATTTACCACATTTTCCTCAAACTACCAACAATTAATCCATAAAAAAATAGGCTTCGCCTATTTCCCTCCACAATTCTTACTTCTTACTTCTTAATTTCTCTACGTGTGGTTT
>JBHADY010000007.1:0-3498 GCA_041855325.1 Ignavibacteriota bacterium | reverse complement strand
TTCTATTTGCTCGTGCATCAGCTTATATATTTGCAGCATATCATCGCAATTGGTTACCGCTTCTGATATGTGGAACACCACGCTTTGTATCAACTTCTGCCTATAAGTTATCTCTAATTGCTTCTGCACATTGCCGGATTGCCTTCTAATTCTAATAAACAGAATGGTAATAATTAGCAAGCCTATTGTGGAAACAATAGTTAGAATGATGATTACTTGAAATCTATGTTCGCTCTTAATGCTTTGCTCCGATACCAACGCCATAAACTTGTCTCGCGGACGCTTCAGCCAATATCTCGTACTGCTCCCGAATGCACTATCTAATTCAGAAGTTAGCTCTACATTCATTATCTCAGAGAGGAAGGTTGTGTCCCCTGTTCTGCTAACACTTGCTAGCGACACAGTATAAACTGTCTCGCTTAAAAATCCCAAGTTTTCATAGTACTTAGGTTTTTTAGAAATAAAGTACATATAGGACATCTCAGGGATAAAAGCGCAGTCATACTCCCCATCATATACCTTATTGATAATTTCCATCAAATTATCGGAGTTATCACCTTTAATATTATTGGAGTGAAGTAAGGACTCCAAAATCTGCTTATGATATACTAAGTTTTTAGTCTTTTTAAGATCTTTTAATGAATTTATTGTAACTTTTTTCTTGTTAAATAGTATACAATACTCAAAGTATGTATGAGTATATGTTTGCTGATAGATAGAGCTATCTCTCAATAGAACATTGATTGGTCTATTTGAAGCAGAAAGAATGACGTCTATTTCTTTATTTTTGAGTTTGGAGACGATTTCGCTATCATCACAGGGAATGAATTTTATTTTTACTCCCAAGGCAGAGCAGAATGTGCGATACATATCGACAATAACCCCCTGGGGTTTGCCACTATTATCGACAAACTCATACGGGGCGAAGTGCTTCCGAACGCCCAATTTGTATACTCTATCTTTTGAGCCAAAAGCCTGAGTAAAGTTCAACAGCACAAAGAATGCTATCAAACTGTATGTTAATAAAATTCTTTTCATTTATGATTTTTAGCAAACAACGTGTTATATCACCACAAAATTACTGTTTTTTTATAACATATAAAAACATTTTTTTCAATTAATGAAAAATTATATAATTCGATTAATAAATATGAATTTATATAATTAAACTCTCCCATAAATGAAAGATAATCATAGCATTCCGATACAGTATATCAAAAAGATTGGTCCCAAACGCGCCGAGGTATTCCTATCAGAAGGGATACATAGCTCGTGGGACTTAATTAATTATTTTCCAAGGAATTACGTCGATAAAAGCTCCAGCGATTCAATTAACGCAATCATAGTGGAAGCTATGGGAGATATAAATGTTAATGAAGATTCATTCTTTGACAATTACTTTAAGCGAAACATATTTATTGTTACCGGCACTATCACCCATAAAGACCTACTCCAAAGCGGAAAAAGGAAGAAATACCTTAAACTGAAAATTCAAGATAAATTCGGGGCAAGCGCAGAAATTCTATTCTTTAACTTCGCCGAATCTTATAACAAATCCTACCAAATTGGCGACTACGTCAGCGTTGCCGGCAAGGCAGAACTCAGCAGAGGAATGCGTCTTAGCTTCACTCACCCGGAAGTAAATGTAATCGAACCATACTCTCAGCAAAATGAAGAAAAGTTAATTATTCCTATCTATCCCTCTCCAGAATCTTTCAAAAAAGCGGGAATATATAATAAGCTCATCATAGAAATTATAGAGGGAATTATAGATGCTGAAACGAGCAAAATAAGCGAAACTCTGCCGCAATATATCATAGAAAAGTATAAATTCCCCGCACTGAAAGATGTATATAATTACCTGCACAGACCTAATAATCACAATGAGATAGACTCAGCAAAGCGACGTATGAAGTTCGAGGAAATACTATACTTCGAGCTATTCCTCGCACTAAAGCAAAGCGGATTTAAGCAAAGCGAGCCGGGAATTACCATACCACAAAAGAGCTCCCTTGCTCGCAAAGTCTTCCAAAGCCTGAAGTATAATCTTACTCAGGATCAAATTAAAGTAATAAACGAAATCAGCAGAGATATGGCAAGCGGAAAGCCGATGAATCGCCTTCTGCAGGGCGATGTAGGCTCTGGCAAAACCATAGTTGCCACCCTGTGTATGCTCCCACTCATTGAAGCGGGCTATCAAGTGGCGATTATGGCACCCACAGCTATCCTCGCTGAGCAGCATTATAATAATATACGCGAGCTACTTGCTGACTTCGGCATAGAGATAACCCTGCTCACTGGCGGCGCGATGAGCAAAAAGAAGAAAGAACGCATCAATGCAATTAACTATGGTAATTCTCAAATAGTCGTGGGAACGCACTCCCTATTCGAGGATTACATCACATTCAATAATCTTGGTCTTTTGGTCATTGATGAGCAACATCGCTTCGGTGTGGAGCAAAAAGCAAAGACCATAAACGCAGCTAAGCAGTCCAACGCGCAAAAGCTGATGCCACACGTACTCGTTATGAGTGCAACGCCTATTCCCCGCACTCTCGCACTAACTGTTTATGGGGATTTAGATGTATCTATGATAAACGAAAAGCCAGCAAACCGTCTGCCCATCAAGACTAAAGTACTATTCGAGAGCCAGCTGGGAGAGGCATATCACTTCATTCGAGAAGAAGTGAGCGAAGGCTCGCAGGTATATATAGTCTTCCCTTTAGTCGAAAAGTCCGATAAACTCGCCGAGCTGAAATCCGCAATCGAATACTACGATTTGCTGAAAGATAGTGAATTTGCAAACATTAAATGCGGGCTACTCCACGGGCAGATGAACGACAAAGAAAAGGAAATGACTATGCAGGACTTCAAAAATAAGAAGTTCGATATACTTATTTCCACAACTGTGATAGAAGTTGGAATCGACGTGCCGAACGCCACCGTGATGATGATTCAAGATGCACAAAAGTTCGGTTTATCGCAGCTTCACCAGCTTCGCGGACGCGTCGGCAGGGGCGATAAACAATCCTTCTGCATACTCGCAACCAAGGATAACTTCCAGTTCGAGTATAGACAGAATAATAAAGATGACTTCGAAAAAAAAGCAAGAATACTGCGCCTTAAGACTATGGAACGCACTTGCGATGGCTTCGAAATAGCCGAAGTAGACTTAAAACTGCGAGGTCCGGGCGATATGCTCGGTACTAAGCAATCTGGTCTTCCTGAGTTTAAGTTCCTTGATTTAGTGAAGGATAGCGCAGTAATCAGCACAGCAAAGGTGGAAGCCTTCCGCATCATAGCAGAAGACCCCACGCTCAGCAAAGCTGAAAATGCACTTTTGCGGGAGAACATACGAAAGATGTTCAAAGAATCCGCTAAATACTTTAATATAGCTTAAGAAGCGTCCTCGGAAGAGTCACCGCCCTCTGAACCTGGCTTCGTGGTCTTAATGTGCATATCAAAGCCCCGATACAGAGTAGCCATCTTCCTATTATT
>JBHADY010000006.1:0-5076 GCA_041855325.1 Ignavibacteriota bacterium | reverse complement strand
TAGAGATAGCAAGGGTAATCCTAAGGTGGTGATTGGACGCTTAAATGATAGCCTGCGGGCGTGCATTCCCGCTGGAATTGACTTTGCAAAAAGCAAGCTGAGCGCTGAATACGACCACGGATTCAGCTTCACTAATGATAAGTATTATTGCAGTGAGTTAGTCTATTTTATGTTCAAGCAGAATGGGAATTACATCTTCGATACGAATAAGATGACATTCAAAGATGCGAGCGGTAAGTTCGATAAGAATTGGGTGGAATACTTCAAAAAGCTGAAAATGGAAATACCCGAAGGCGAAGATGGGATTAACCCTGGCGGAATATCGAAAAGCGATAAGATAAAGATAATCAAAGTATATTACTAACGCAAAAGAGTGGGAAAGCGTCGGTTTCCCTACTCCGCTGTTAATAGTTTGAAATTAAGAAAATAGCTTAATTTGAATGATAGAGCTGATGCTTAGGACTATCCAAAGAAGAAGACCAAGCATCACGGGCTGAAGACCGCTTTGCTTTATGGACTTAAGGTTGGTGCTTAGTCCGATAGCAGCCATTGCTACGCTAATCATAAACTTGCCACCTTTAGCGAAGAAAGTTTGAAAATCGGCGCTGAAGAGTCCGAAACCATTAAGCACAGCCATAAGCAGGAAGCCGAGAATGAACAAAGGGAACGCAGAAAGTAGTTTGACATTCTTTCCGGCTGTTGTGTTTGTTTGAAGTCTGGCAGCTCGCTTTTGTGCAATTATTGCGAAGATAAAAGTAAGCGGGATTATCATCAGCGTGCGGGCAAGTTTCACGATTACGGCATAGTGTCCGGCAAAATCGCCATAAGCGAAAGCAGCAGCAACTACTGATGAAGTATCATTAACTGCAGTGCCAGACCAAAGACCGAACTCTAGTTGTGAAAGACCTATAATATGACCGAGAGGCGGGAATACGATAGCTGCAATAACATTAAAGAAGAAGATGATGGAGATGGAATAGGCTATTTCGGAATCATCAGCATTCACGGCTGGAGCAACAGCTGCGATGGCACTTCCCCCGCAGATTGAAGTTCCGCAAGTAATTAGCGTCGAAAGATTAAACGATATCTTAAAGAAGCGATTAATAATATAAGAAGCAAGAAAAGCTATGCTCATTGTGATGAGAATAAGCCCAATAGAGCTTGCCCCTACCTGTAGCACTTGCTGAATGCTCATTGCCCCGCCAAGCATAACAATGGCATATTGTAATATCTTCTTTGATGTGAATTTTATGCAAGGACGAAATGAATCCGGGATTTTAAAGAACTGTGCAATGATAACGCCGATAACGATTGCGATAATCGGAGCGCCTACAATTGGGAATAGTCCACCCAAGAAGTATGAAGAAATACCTATTCCAAGGCATAGCAACATAGATAGGATATTATTGTTTGTGAGAACTGTACTCATAACTACTTACTCATTTTATTGTGATACAATGTGGTTAAAGTAGGTATATGAAGAGTGCATATACTTAGAATAACTTCGAGTTTTTCGGCTTTGTAGACGAAATAATAAATAAAATAAGGCAAATGTGGAAAAATATAAGAAAATAGAAAAAAAAATTTGCATATATTAAGAAAAAATAGTAATTTTGTAATCCGTTTCGCGACGGACAAAACAAATAGACAAATTCGAAAGATGGGATGTAGCCAAGTGGTAAGGCATCGCCCTTTGGAGGCGACATTCGCAGGTTCGATCCCTGCCATCCCAGCTTTTTTTATTTATAGCAATCTCTAATAAAAGATTCTATATGGTAATCCCAAATAAGGATTATTTATAGCGTCTCAAATAGAGATTATTTATAGTAATCCCAAACTTAAGGATTGCAATGTCTATCGAAAATGTCTACCGTTTTGTTAGTTATCGATAGTTAGTCAATTCGGGAATCCCCAAAATGTCAGATTTTAAAATAGCTAGCGGAAGAGCAAATAGCGAATTAGCTCAAAAAGTAGCAAACGCTATCGGAGTGGATCTCCTTAAAGTAGATATTAGAAACTTTAGCGATGGCGAACTTTGGGTGAAGTATGAAGAAAACATAAGAGGCGTTGACCTATTTATAATTCAATCTACCTTCGCTCCATCTGATAATTTAATGGAACTACTGCTCTTGATTGATGCAGCGAAAAGAGCTTCGGCTTTCAGAATTACTGCAGTTATCCCTTACTATGGATATGCCCGTCAAGACAGAAAAGACCAACCAAGAGTGGCTATTACATCTAAATTAGTAGCTAATATGCTCGTTCGCGCTGGAGCTGATAGAGTAATAACAGTTGATTTGCACTCTTCTCAGATTCAAGGATTCTTCGATATACCTTTCGATCATTTATACGCTTCTCCAGTGCTTAGCAGAAAACTGGAAGACCTGCGCCTTGATAAACTAACAGTGGCTGCACCTGACGTTGGCGGTATTAAAACTGCTCGCTCATACGCAAAGAGAATGGGCGGAGACCTCCTCCTCGTTGATAAAAGAAGACCAGCTCATAACGTAGCGGAAATTACTCACATCATCGGCGAAGTGGAAGGAAGAAATATCGTAATCGTTGATGATATGATAGATACAGGAAATACCTTCGTGCAATGCGCCGAAGCCCTTAAGGAAAGAGGAGCCAATTCAATTACTGGTATTTGCGTTCACCCAGTGTTCTCTGGCACTGCATTCGAGAGAATCGAAAATAGCGACGCAATAGACCGGATGTTTATTACAGATACTATACCTCTGAAAAAGACGCCTAATAAAATCGAAGTGGTTAGCGTTGCTGAATTATTAGCTGAATCAATACTTCGCACGCACGATAATCGCTCTATTAGCACCCTTTTCGGAATTGAAAGATAAATTGAAAATAACATAATAATAAATAAATTCTAAGGAATTGATACAATGAATAAAGTTGCTCTGAAAGCTGCTCTACGCCAAAACGGCAAGAAAGCTGCTAAAGATATAAGACGCAGCGGAAACGTTCCTGGAGTGTTCTATATGAACGGAAAAGAACCTATTTCTATTGCTGTAAATCCAGCTGACATGAAGTCTTTAATTTACACTAAAGAAGCTAAATTAATTGACCTCGAAATAGAAGGCACTCAAGGTACTCAAAGCTGCTTTATTAAAGAAATGAAGTTCTGCCCTATTACTGAAAAACTAATCCACTTCGACCTTTTAGGACTCGATGGTTCTAAAAAAGTGGTATTTACTGTGCCAGTAGCTGTTACTGGTTCTTCAGTAGGCGTTCGCCAAGGTGGTATCTTACAACAAAACTTACATAAAGTAAAAGTTAAATGCTTACCAGAAGATCTACCATCTCAATTGGTAGTGGATATCTCTAAGTTAGGCGTGGGCGATGCAATTCAAATCGCTGATTTAGCAAACGAAAAATATGACTTCGTTCTCCCTAAGACTACTTCTGTAGTGCAAGTGGCTAAATCTCGTCTCTCTGCTGCAAACACTCCTCAAGAACAAGCTGCTGCAGCTGCAATATAAGCAAAAGACAAATTCAATACATAAGGCTGACCTTAGAAATAAGGTCAGCCTTATATGTTTACTGTTGTTATATCAAAAGTGAGGATAAGGAATAATAGCTAAGACTTACATAAACCTTGTGAAGTCTTCGATATTCTCAGGATACGGAAGTTTTGGTTGTACTTTTTCCACGTGTTTATACTTGTAAAGCACTGTGAAAGCGATAAGAACAAGGAAAGAGTATATTGAGAATACCAGCCATACTTTATTCCACTCGCCCACTAAGAGGAAGTTCTCTGTGCCTTTAACGATTACTGATTCCCAATTGCAATATCTATTCACTACTAACTGCGCAACAAGAGTACCGATAGTAGCACCTAAGCCGTTGAACATAAGCGTATAGAAGCCTTGGGCGCTGTTGCGTCTTTCGGGACCGATTTCACTGTCAACGAATATCGATCCTGCTATGTTAGAGAAGTCAAATGCCACGCCATAGATAACCATAGAAAGAATTAAGAACCACACACCTGTTCCTGGGTTGCCGATTCCAAAGAATACGAAGCGGAATATCCAAGCTATCATAGAAATAATAAGAACCTTCTTAATGCCGTGCTTCTTCAGGAAGAGTGGAATCATTAAGATACAAAGTGCTTCGGACATTTGTGAGATGGAAATAAGTAGATTAGAGTGCAGCACGCCAAAGGTATTAGCATACTTAGGTATCGATAAATAGCTTGAGATGAATGGATTCGCGAAGCCATTAGTTACCTGCAATGAAATACCAAGGAATATAGAGAAAATAAAGAAGAGAAGTATATTTTTTTCCTTAAACTCTTTAAGCATAGAAATACCCATTTTGTCCTTCATCGTTACGTTTTCGTTTGCCTTAGTTACTGGGCAATCTGGTAAAAAAAGCGAGTAAGTACCGATAGTAATGCCGAATAAAGCACTAAGAGTGAACTGTGAAACAGAGGACTGAATGCCGAATATATCAACGAGACCCATAGCTATGATGAAGCCGATAGTCCCGAAAACGCGAATTCCTGGGAATTCTTCTATAGTATCCATATTATTCTGTTGCAGTATGTTAAACGCTACTGAGTTCGATAGGGACAAAGTAGGCATATAAAATGCTACGCCTATGGTATAAAGCGTAAAAAATATGGGGAAAGAAACATCGTGAGGACTCATCCACACGTGGAAACCAGCAAGTAGCATAAAGAAGGACGAAATATAGTGCGAATAGCCAAGTACCTTCTGAGCAGAAATGAACCTATCTGCTACTATGCCGAGAATAGGCGGCATAAAGATGGAAACAAAGCCCTGAACTGAATAGAAAATACCAACGTATTCACCTAAACCGACAGAACCAAGGAAGTTCCCAAGAGTTGTTAAATAAGTTCCCCAAACCGCGTACTGCAGAAAACTTAATACAATTAATTTATTTTTAATAGTCATTGAATGTAATCGAACTTGATATAATATGTATATTGTAAACTACAAATATAATAATAAAAATCGAACTTTGATTTACTTAAATATACTAAGAAATACTCTCTTTAGTATATAGAAGTTTGTTTGCTAATATTAGAACATTAGT
>JBHADY010000005.1:0-4314 GCA_041855325.1 Ignavibacteriota bacterium | reverse complement strand
TGAGTTAGGGAATTGCTGAATAAACAAGCTCGCCATTCTTATGTAATCATTGTTCTTCTTGCTTGCAAGTGTAGTATAGAAATTCTGCTCAGAGAACGAGCCGAGCGGGTATTTTCTTAGTATCAGCTTAGAGATTTTATCGCTATTATCTTTGTCGTTTTCGCCTTTGTATATGTTATAGAGTATAGTTAGCTCTTTTTCTGAAAGATTATCAAAAGAAGGGCATATTTTTTCTATTTCTTTTAGGTCGAAATTAGCCTGCTTATTCATAGATATTTTAGTAAGCTGAGCTGGAATGCTATTTTGATAATACTTCAGCTCTGAGTTAATATCCATCTGCGCCTGAGCAAAGTTTAAGTTTATGTTATTAAAGTCAGTTAGAGCATTTGTTTCATATAGTGATTTCAGATAATTAGCATTCTGCACGGGAGTGCTTCCGTTATGCACTAATACGGGCAGAACCTCTGCGTAGCTATCGAATTCATCTTTATAGAATATCTGGATAATTACGAATTCCGCATCGCTTGCTTTGCTTACGGAAATAGGAGTGTTCTTAGAGATATAAGCATCATTCTGCATAATGATAGGGGCATCTTTCTGCAGATTATATGAGTATGAAATCACAGTCGCGAGCGAGGTATTTCCATAGTTGTTTTCGTAGTAACTTGGATTGTCGATTTCCACTTTTATGCTGGCATCGCTTCTTTGCGGATTTTCTTTAAGTATAATTTCTGCGTTCATTGCGCCGCAGGACAGCATAAATCCAATAATCAAAATAATATATTTCTTCATCGTTCTTATTGTTTAAAGTTCTACATATAATGCAATAACGATTGAGACGTTTTTCAGTTACATTTAGTCATTTATATGTTTGTATTATTTCTGTCATACTAAGTAATATCTGCCAATTTTTAAGATTTAGAATAAAACTTTAGTTAATTATCATATTTCTTTTGAAAATTAGCAAAATCTTTACTATTTTAGTTGTTTATAATTTTACTAATATTTCCAGGAATTAATAGTATGTACTCAAAAATTCAAGAACTCTTAGGCGATAAAGCAGAATATCTATTAGATTATAATACGCCTAAAATCCCAAAAGAAAACCTTACTCTTCCAAATTCAGACTTCGTGGATAATGTTTTCGCTCTATCAAATAGAAATAACAGAACTCTCGGCAGCCTGCAATGGGTGTTTAGCACTGGTAGATTAGCAAACACAGGTTATTTATCTATTCTTCCTGTTGATCAGGGAATAGAACACTCAGCTGGGGCAAGTTTCGCGAAGAACCCTGCATACTTCGACCCAGAAAATATTATAAAATTGGCTATCGAAGGCGGTTGCAATGCCGTTGCTTCTACTTTCGGTGTGCTTGGAATGCTATCTCGCAAATATGCTCATAAAATTCCATTCATCGTGAAGATAAACCACAATGAATTAATGACTTATCCAAATTCATTCGATCAAATCCTATTTGGCAATATTGAGCAAGCATACAATATGGGTGCTGCTGCAGTTGGTGCTACTATTTACTTCGGTAGCGAAAACTCTCGTCGCCAAATTATGGAAATCTCTGAAGCATTTTCTATGGCTCACGACCTCGGTATGGCTACTATTTTATGGTGCTACTTGCGCAATGATGCATTTAAATCAGATAAAGATTATCACGTGGCAAGCGATTTAACAGGTCAAGCTAATCACCTCGGCGTAACTATCGAAGCTGATATCATTAAGCAAAAACTTCCAGAAAACAACTTCGGTTTCCGCGCTCTTAATATGGGCAATTCATCTTATGGTAAGTTCGATGATAGAATCTATACTGAGCTTAATTCCGAACACCCAATAGACTTATGCCGCTACCAAGTAGCTAACTGCTATATGGGCAGAGCTGGATTAATTAACTCCGGTGGCGCAAGCGGAAAGAACGACTTAGCTGAAGCAACTGCTACTGCTGTTGTGAATAAGAGAGCTGGCGGTATGGGCTTAATCTCCGGACGCAAAGCATTCCAAAAGCCACTCGACGAAGGCGTGAAATTGCTTAATGCAATACAAGACGTTTACCTATGTGATGATGTAACTATTGCATAATACTAATAATTAAGAACAAAAGATGAAGTTCAATATCAAAGATTTTTACTTTAAGAATAAGCAGTATATCGTGATTGCTGCCAGCTTTTTCGCTATACTGCTTACCCTTGGTTTCATAGTGGATAGCTGGATTTTGCCTGCTATAGTGCATAGTGGTGGTTCGGTTAAGGTGCCGAATGTAGTAGGCAATAAAATGGAATATGCCACTGCTATTATTGATAGAGCTAACCTCGATATAGAGAAAATTAGCGAGCAATATAGCGAAGTAGTCCCCAAAGGCGTGGTGATTAACCAAGTGCCGAAAGCCGGACTAATGGTGAAAGAGGGAAGAAACGTGTATCTTACAGTGTCCAAAGGTAAGGAAACTGTGAAAATGCCTTTCCTTATTGGTCAGTCAATTTGGACTGCCCGCAGAACGCTGCAAACTGCCGGCTTAACCGTGGGCGATGTGAGCTATTCCGCAAGTGATATGTACGGAAAGGATACGGTAATCGTGCAGAGCATAAATGCAAATCAGGAAGTGGTGTATGGGCAGGCTATCTCCATCGTGGTGAGCCGTGGCTCTGACCAGCAAGTGCTTATGCCGAATCTCGTGGGTCTTTCATACTCTGAAGCTCAGGCTTTGGCGATTGAATCTGGCTTAACCATATCTGATGTCGATAGCGTGGATAATGAAACATTCATAGGCGGAACGGTTACTAATCAATTTCCTAAATCCGGCGAAATGACCACAAGATCCACAGGAATTAAACTAACAATCTCGAGGTAATAGCACTAAGAAATCGATAATTGAACTTAGAATAAAATATGAAAGGGTGGCAACTGAATAAGTTACCACCCTTTTATTTTTGATACTTAACTTTAGTTTATCTCTTGATATTCCTATTAATTATCTTTACTGAAAACAGTCCTTAATTTTCTTTGCTGAAAGCTGATTTTAGGAATGTGGAAAAGGATAAAGATTTCGCGAGTTCTTCATCGCTTAGTTTGTATGGTTGTTTGCGAGATGCTCTCGGAGCTTCTGATTTCAAATTGCTGGGCATATTGCGTCTGCGGTCTAAGGCTACGCGATTAACGCTTGTCGGCAATTTGTATGTAGTGGAAGAAGGCTTATATCTTTCGAGTGCATCTTCGTGGGAGTTCTCGCTTAGGTCTGCGATGAGATTTACTCCGTTTTCACCAGCGCCCAGAAGCAGTGTTTTGTCATCTGCCTGCACCACGAATAGATGGCTTTTCGGCAGGATAGACGTTTTCGATAATATCTCTATATTATGCTTTTGCTGGGAGTTCTTTTTGTTCTTTTTTGCGTATTTCTTAATCGTCAACAGTATGCCACTCAGTGCGACAACGAGAACTGTTAGAGAAATAAATACCTGCAATATAGCTCCATCTAACATTTGCGAATCCTTTCGTTTATTGTTATTTGTTATTTTCTAAATTTATTATGCTATTATCTAAGTTATTGAGTTTATTTAGTCTTAATAGATCTAATTCTATCCGATGGGTCAATAAGCGTAGTGATACGAATACCGAAGTGTTTATCAATTACTACTACTTCGCCCTCGGCTACTTTTTTGCCGTTAATCAGAACGTCCACGGGTTCGCTGACTAATTTATCAAATTCCACCACCGAACCTCTTCCTAATCTTAGTATGTCTCTGATGAGCATATTCGTTCTGCCGAGTTCGATAGAAACAGGCAGCTGCAGGTCGTATAGCAACTCCAATTTGGGGTCTAAGTCCTCGTGCATCATATCCGCTTCATCAGATAGCTCTGGCATAATCACATTATCCAAGCTCTTTTTTATAGCCGGAGGTGGTGCAGTGGGGGCTTCCTCTGGTACAGCAGTTCCATTAATCAGAGCATCTATTTCTTCTTGTGTCATTTGTGCTTTTATCCTTCAAACTATTAGTTAATTATCATATATTCTATTAATTTATTCTTTGTGAGATAGATCCTCATCTACCAAGTCTTCTTCGTTCAGGAAGCTGGTGATTCTCACGGCTTTCTTTCCTTCTATACTTCCGGGGCGAGCGCCGAGCTTTCGCCTTCCAGCTATGATTACCTCTATTTCGTCTTGTATGTGTTTTTTAACTTTGATTACATCGCCGACTTTTAGCTCCATTAGCTCTTTAAGCGATATTGCTGCCTTTCCGAGTTCGGCTATCACAGGCAGGGAAGTGGTTGAAATCTGCTGGTGCAGTATTTCCATATTTTCCCTTGCTT
>JBHADY010000004.1:0-10473 GCA_041855325.1 Ignavibacteriota bacterium | reverse complement strand
TGATAAAGAAAATAATATCAGCAATAATATCAATATTCCTCGCCTATGTAATTATTCGCCTCCTCCTCTGGACTTTGGGCGTTATTTGGAATTTTATGCTCTTTATAGCAGTAGTTGTATTAGCAGCTGTAATCTATTTCGCAATTAGCAGAATATTCAAGAGCAAAGAATGAGAAAATACATATACTTATTAAGCGCTATTATTCCCCTATTCTTCAGCTTTACGGAAGCACACGCTAGAGCCGACTCCATAACAATAGAGATAGTCCGCAAATTCAGCAGAGACATATTCGAATCCAACGGCGTCCCTTTCCTTAAGCCTATGGTGCAGAGCATTAACGCCACTTCTAATTCTCGCTTTTTTAACTCGGCTTATGTTCCGAAAAACGTAAGCAAGCCTTATTACAAATTCAGCGTTAATTCGATGATTGGCTTCGTTCCGAGTGACTATAGAACTTATCAGCCGAATCTTCCTCTAAGGGACTTCAATATGAATGACTTAGGGCAATTCGTAAGTCTTAACCCTCTTACTGGCGACTTTAAGGTGAAAGATACCGTGGGACTGGCATATTATGCCTTCCACACTGTGGTAACTAATGCTATTAAGAAGAAGTATGTTACCCTGCCGGAAAGCTCTACGACTATACTCGGGGACGAAAAAGCGAATATATATCTCCCACGCGAGGCACTGATGAAGTCCCTCGAGGAGAACCCAGCATATCCTCTGCTCCCCGCCACTTTGAAAGACTCTTTAGTAAAGTACCTTACTCAGTTTCCGGAGGAGTTTCAGTTGCCTGCCGGACTTGATATGACTAAGTTCTTCGCGGCTATTCCCCAAATAGAGATAGGTTCTCTATACGGCACAGAGGCTTTGGTGCGATTCATTCCTCCAATAGATATGGGAAAGAATATAGGTAAATTCGCTTTCTGGGGATTAGGCTTAAAGCATAGTATTTCTCAGTATTTTACAGATTATAAGCGCTATGCTGAGTATTCAATTGACGAATACGACAGCTTACGATCCCTTGGCGCAACGCCATTAGATATGGCTGCGCAGATAGTCTATCAAGGTACTTCCTTAGTTAATAAAGTGGGAGTAACCAATGCAGAGCTTGATGCCACTGCTACTATGTTTGACTTTAACTTGCAGTTTTCGAAGAAGCTCAATAAGTACTTTGAGCTGTATGGTGGCTATTCACTTGAAACTATATTCATTAATGCACATTATCTGTACTATATTCCTTGGGACTTGCAGATAAAACTCGGCTTAGTAACCGAAAAGTTGGACGAAAATGGAAAGCCTTTGATAGACCCAGAAACCGGCTGGAACATATATGAAAAGCGTCCGCCTGAGTTCCCTGGTGATGAATATCCGCAGTCATCTATCGTGAAGGTGAATGATATTAATCATAAGCTAATCTTCGGCGTGAACTTCAATTACGATAAATTTAATGTATTTCTTGACTTTAACCTCAGTAAATTCAGTATCTTCACTGGCGGTGTATCATATAGATTCTAACACCAAAAGTGAAAGCATAAAACAGACAAATTCATAAATATAACGGAAATAAATAATGGCTAAAATTATTGACGGCAAAGCCTGCGCTGCGCAAATTAAAGAAGAGATAAAAGAAAAAACACAGAAATTAATCGCTGAAAAAGGCATCACTCCTGGTCTGGCACTGATGATAGTCGGAGACGACCCAGCATCTAAAGTGTACGTTAATTCAAAAGATAAAGCGTGCAAAGAGCTAGGATTTAACTCCATAATCGAACGCCTGCCGGAAGATGCAAGCGAAGAGCAATGCCTTGCTATCTTAGACAAATTCAATAATGACCCAAATATCCACGGCATTTTGGTGCAATTGCCTCTGCCAAAGCAAATCAATGAGCAGAAAATCATACAAGCAATTAACGTGGAAAAAGACGTCGATGGTTTCCTTCCGGAAAACCTTGGTCGCCTCGTGATTGGTCTGCCTTGCTTCGTTCCTTGCACTCCGAACGGCATAGTAGAGCTTATTAAGAGAAACGATATCGAGACAAAAGGCAAGCACGTAGTCGTGATGGGCAGAAGCAACATCGTCGGCAAGCCAATTGCCAATATTATGTATCAGAAAAAAGAATACGCTAACTCCATAGTTACTATCTGCCACACTGCCGCTAAGGACTTCGGCGAATACACTCGCCAAGCGGATATTCTAATCGCTGCGGTGGGCGTGCCAGAGCTTATTAAAGCTGAACACGTGAAAGAAGGTGCTGTTATCATCGACGTTGGTATTAACCGCGTGGAAGATGCCTCTGCTCCTAAAGGTTCGAGACTTTGTGGCGACGTGGATTACAATAGCGTTTTCGATAAAGTATCGGCTATTACACCTGTTCCTGGTGGCGTTGGTCCTATGACAATAGCAATGCTAATGCTGAATACATATAAATCTGCAGCTAATGAAATAGGATTTTAATGAAGAAAAATCAAATTAGCAAAATATACGAAGATGATGACATCCTGCTGGTAAATAAACCGGCAGGATTGCTCAGCATACCCGATAGATACGACTTAACTGCTCCTTCTCTGCGCGAGCTGCTGCTCGATGAATACGGGCATTTATTCTTCGTGCATAGACTTGATAGAGACACCAGCGGGATTATGCTCTTCGCAAAGAATGCAGAAGCGCACAGAGTGCTGAACGATAGATTCGAAAGCCTGCAGGTGGGGAAAATCTATCACGTAGTAACCGAAGGCGTGGTATTCAAAGATGAGGTGGAAATAGACATTCCGCTTATGCCAGACCCACGCAAGAACGGGCAGACTATCCCCTCTTCACGTGGGAAGGAATCCCTTAGCATACTAAAAGTGAAAGAGAGATATAGAAATGCGACTTTTGGCGAGATAGACCTTATCACTGGTCGCCACCACCAAATACGCGTGCATCTCTCGGCTATAGGCCATCCCCTTTTGGTAGATGACTTATACGGCAATGCCACTGAGTTCAGGCTATCGCAGATAAAAAAGCGCTTCAACCTGAAGAAGCACGATGAGGAACGTCCGGTTATCTCTCGCATAACTATGCACGCATTCTCCTTGAGCTTCGAGCATCCCACCACGGGCGAAGCTATGTACTTCGAAGCGGAATACCCAAAAGACTTCCGCGTACTACTCGAAGTGCTGAATAAATACGGAGTTAAGAGATAAGACTACTTATTCTTTATCTCTACTTCACATCTAAATACAAAAAATCCACTTAGAGCGAAATGCCCTAAGTGGATTTTTCATATTTACTTATTCGCAGTTCTTATTTAATGCCTTTGCTTAAGAATTCTACGAATTTATCAGGATCGTCTGTGTAGTCGATAGTGCCGATTGATTTTCCTGTGTTAGGATCGATAATAGCATAAAGCGGAAGCGCTACTGTGTTGAACATCTTAAGTTGGATTTCCTTGTTTTCTGGCTTATCAGTGTAAAGTTTAGCGCGAGAGAATTTGCTCATAGCTTCTTGTACTTTTGCATTCGGATAGAGTTTCTTTTCCATCATTTTGCAGTTTGTGCAAGTCTTGCCAGTGAAGTCAACTAAGAGCATTCTGTTATTAGCTTTTGCATCTTCTAATGCAGCTTGGTAAGTGTCGAACCATTCCAATTGAGCTGAAGCAGCTGGAGCACCGCCTGTTCCTGCAGCCACGAGAGCTGGAGTAGCTTCTTCGCTTGGCATTGGGAGCATAGATTCTAAGAAACCGAGTTGGCGGCTATTGCCAATACCAGTAATCATATAGAACATCCAAGTGCCGAATAGCATAGCAAATAATATACGAGAAACGCCTACGCCATTAACTGGGGCATCGTGCTGAGTCTTATACACACCGAGTACATAAAGAGTACAGAAGAATGCGATTGTAATCCAAATAGCGAGGAATAAGTCGCGAGAGATTTCTGCATCCCATACTACTAAAGCATTGTTTAAATACTTCAAAGTAACTGCTAATACGATGAAGCCGAGGATAACTTTCACGTTGTTCATCCAGCCACCAGCGCGAGGTAATTTGTTCAATGCTGCTGGGAATAATGCCAAGAAGAAGAATGGCAGAGCAAGCATAGATGAGAACCCAAGCATACTAACGATAGGATAGAACCATTCGCCTTGAGATGCGCTCACCAAAGCAGCTGCTACTAATGGACCTGTGCAAGAGAATGAAGTAAGAGCGAATGTAATCGCCATTAAGATAACGCTCGCAACTCCTGTGGAGCTATTGCTCTTTGAGTTAAGTTTATTAGTCCAAGATGTAGGTAATTGCAATTCGTATGCACCAAAGAGGCTGAAACCGAATAACAAGAAGATACCCACGATAGCGAGGTTAAACCAAGGGCTTGCAGCGAGTTCTTGCATTCCAGCAGGACCCAATAAACCAGCTACTAATACACCCAATAGTGTGAATGAGAAGATGATACCCAAAGCATAAACTAATGCGTCGCGTAAGCCCTTTCCTGGTGCTTGTTCATTTCTCTTAGTGAAGAATGATACTGTAATCGGCACCATTGGGAATACGCAAGGAGTAACGAATGCACCCAAACCTGCGAGCATAGAAAGAACGAGAGTAGCCCAGAAGCCAGGAGCATCTGCACTTGCAGTAGCAGGAGTTTCTTCTGATTTCACTTCTTCTTTTGCAGTTTCTTCAGCTGGAGCTGCAACTTTCGCATCTTCAGCAGGAGTTTCTTCTGCTACTTCTTCTTCTGCAGGAGCAGCAGTAGCTTCATCAGTTACGATAGTAGAAGTATATGTAGTAGTTCCTACTTTTACTGTAAAGTCATCTGGCGGGAGGCAAGTAGTGTTATCGCATTGTTGCATATGTAGCAATACGTTCAGCTTTTCTTTGCGTAAATCCATATCTTTCTTCGCTGTTAGCGGAATTTCGATAACAGTATTATGAGGCAGATAATCCACTTCTGTTTCAAATGCTTCATCGAAGTGCTTATCCATCTTTGGCAACTTCATTTTGCCAGTAACAGTAGCCAAAGAGCTTGGCGATACTTTAATTACAGTTTGTTCTGGACCGAAGCCGTCTGCTCCCACTACTTTACGAGTACCGTAAGAGTGCCAATTTTTATCAAACTTTATAGAAAGTTTAACGGAGAATTTCTCTCCAGCTTTTAGTTCTAACTTAGAAGGCTGTGCCTCTGCTTTAAAGTGCTGAGGTCCTGCAGCGATGGCACTTAAATTTGCCACCACGAGCATTAGCGCTACTAATAAGAACTTCTTGAAATTAATTAAACTGTTCATAATATATTATAATTAGTTATTAATTAGTTGTTGCAAAAATAATAAATATCAATTGATGTTGAATATAATCTTAGACCAAATATCAATATTCATATATTTTTCTACAGCTTCATTTATCGTATCCAGCTGTATATCGTCTATCTTCTTGATAATATTCTCTGTAGTGTGATAGCTTTGATTCATCAGCTCGCACTTTGCGATATCTTGCATCAAATCCGAGTAGCTCTCTATGGACATCACGGCGGAGGATTTCAGCTGTTGTTTGGCAAGTTTCAGTTCTTTTTCGCTGATTTTAGTCTTCATCAGCTTTGCAATTTCAGTCTCAATTATACTCTGAATTTTGCCTATATTCTTATTTTCGCTACCTGCGTAAATACTAAATACGCCTGTATCGCTTAAAAGTTGTATGTTCGAATATACGGTATAGACCAAGCCAAACTTCTCTCTAAGCGTCATATTTAGACGCGAGCTATTCCCCTCTCCGAGTAGGAAATTCAGTGCTGCGAGGGCGAACTTCTCCTCCGAGGAGTAGTTGCAAGCACGCGTGCAATAGAGGAAGTGATTCTGCGCATAATCCATCTCGAATGTCTTCTTTGCGGGCTTATATGTGTGCAAAGCTCTTTGCTTCGCAGTCTGCAGCAAGCCATTGCTTGGCGTATGCCCTTTCCAGGTAAATATCTTTTCGATAGTATCCACCAAATACTTATGCTCGAAGTTCCCCACTAAGGCAATCACCATATTCTCTGGGGAGAAGTGTATATCGTGAAAGCGATTAAGCGTATCAGCATTGATGTTCTTTATAGTCTCTTCCGTACCTATGATTGGGTGCGCCATAGTGGAATCGCTGAAAATCACCTCGTCGGCATAGTCCAAAATCAGCTCTTCTGGGTCGTCGTAATAGGATTTAATCTCTTCATTGATTATCTTCCTTTCCTTGTTTATGTCTCTATCATCGAATACAGGATTTATTGTAATCTCGTACATAAGCTTTAGCAATTTCACTAAGTTATCCGGCAGAGCTCGAAGATAAAAGCAGATTATCTCCTTCGTAGTGAATGCATTATTATACGCCCCGAGATTATCGAATTCGCGAGAAATAGCCTTCGATGTTTTGTTCTTTATTCTGCGGAACACGCAATGCTCGATGAAGTGAGCTACACCGTGGCATTCTTCGAAGTCATCGCGAGACCCGGAATTAACGAACACCCCAAGAGAGAATGACTTTGCTGTGGGGATATTATACGAGACCAAGCGTAGTCCCGAGCTTAATTTCGTTTTGTTATACACTATCTATTTAAGTATTTACTTTGTCTATCTGAAAATTATATTACATTTTACCAAACTACAAAGTTACATATTTTTTCTATATTAATTTATATTTTTTATGCACATTTATCCTATTTTTCGCCTAATAAAATAGGCTATCTGATTTCTCAAATAGCCTAAATTTAATATATTTATCTTGATTAGATTAGCATTATCTTGGAGTAGTAATGTAAATCTGTACTGTTCTTGATAAGTGTCTGCCCACTGGAGATTCATTATCGAAAATCTCTACACTTTCGCCCACGCCGTGCGCATTGTACTTAGCTTCTGATACTCTGCTTTGTAGTAATTGCATTACTGCTTCAGCGCGTCTTTGTGAAAGCTTCATATTGTAGTTAGCATCGCCAGTTCTATCTGTATAACCATAAATATCAACAGTAGAGTTGTATTTAATCGCTGGAACTATGTATTTATCGATAATAGCCTTATCGCTTGCAGATACTTCAGATTTATCGAAGTCGAAGAGAGTTAAGCTATAGCGAGAAACAGTTTTATCAGCGAGTTCTTCTTGCATTCTCTTTGTAATTGATAGATATTCCACAGGGATAGAACCCTTAATTTCATTTTCAATATTTGCAGATTCACTTCTAACTTTTAATATGTATTCCACTGGCATATCTCTATTTGCTAAGTCATTCGGAGCAATAGCCCATTGAATAGTAGATGGCTCGAAGTCCCCGTGAATAGTCTTAATGTTCCTTCCGCCTTGGAATAAGTCCATTTCGAATGAAGATATAGTAGCGTTTTCAGCTTCAATAGTAGGAGTAAATTCCACTACGTCTGGCATAGCGATTCTGATATTTTCACCTGTAATAAGGATAGGCTCAGTGATACGTGGATCATCTGAAGTTACTTCAATTCTTCTGTTTTCAGCAAGACCATCAGCTAAGATTTGGCTTGATGGACGGCTTGGTAAGCCAGCAGCAACAGTTCTGATTCTGCTTTCATCTATTCCATATTCATTAACTAAGAAGTTCTTAGCGATATTTGCTCTATCGTTCGATAAGCTCTTATTCTTTTCTTTCTTATTATCGAAAGTACCAGTGATAGTGATAGTCGCGTTTGGATATTGAAGCATACGAGTACCAACTATGTTTAAAGTATTAGAGTTAATTTTCACCGCATCTGAAGGAAGAGTAGAGATAGAGAAAGTTTGTCCTGCTTCGTTTCCGCGAGACATATTTTCATAACCACCAGCTACGTAAGCAGTGTTTTCATCAAAGAATACATAAGATACGAATGGGAAAAGCTCTGTATATTGTTGGTCTTCAACACGGATAGCACGCATAGCTGTGCGGCGACCGTCGCGAGAAACTGCATTAATGGCATTCATTTTCAGATTGATAGAAGAGCTTTCTTTAACTACAGTATTTTCTATTGGTTTTTCTCTTCCGCCAATATCGAAAGTAAGGTTAATGCCAGCACGCAATTGATTAGCTTTCCAAGTTCCTGGATTAACGTCATTTAGCGGGTTTTTGAATGTGCTAACATTGTTAAATGGTAAGCGGTAAGATACCTCTGCGCTAAGTTTAACGTAATCAGAGAGTTCAAAAGTATAACCAACGCCCAAAGCAATAGCCATACGAGTAGTAATGTCTTCTTGTATGTTCATCGATGTATCTTTCTGAATCATCATAGCCTTATTAAGGGTATGCTTTTCAAGGTGATGAACAGACGTAGACATAGGGAAGCCAAATTCCATACCAAGCATAAAGTAAAGTGGCTTAATTGGCAATAAGTTATGGAATTGGACTACAGGAGAAAGTTCTAAGTATGATAGTTTAGCATCATATTCTCTATCTATAGAGTATTCAACGGATTGTGTTGGGTCAGCCGCTGTTACATCTAAGTTCAGATTCTTCTTAAATAGCACGTTCATTGAGTTATAGCCGATTCTCGGAGCGATTACTATGTAATCAGAAAGAGGGATATATCCCAAAAGTCCCACGTGATATCCTAAGCTTGTGGTGTTTTGGTTTAATCTATTGACCAAGAGGACTTTAGATGGATCATTTAATGATTCGTAATAGAATGGTATATCCGGGCTGTGCATATTAACGTTAAGACCGCCGAAAAGCCCGAGAGCAGGTCTCATTTTGATGTTTTCCGCTTCCTGCGCGTTTACTTGAACAGCGAAAATCGCAACAAGTATTAAAGCTAAAACTTTTTTCATAATTTTAGTTCCTGTAATGTTTTAAAAATTCTCTTTATACTGAATTGTAGTAGACGTTTTATGGTCTATTTTAGTTACTTTTTTTATTTTCTTTCCTTAGCTGAACATATCTATTACTTTTTTGATAGACGCGATTAGCTTATCCACTTCTTCTTTTGTATTATAAAATGCGAAAGATGCTCGCGTGGTCGCAGTCAATCCATACTTGCAGAGTATAGGTTCTGCGCAGTGCTGACCTGTGCGCACGGCTATGCCGTCATTATCGAGCAGTGTGCCTATGTCGTGCGGGTGAATGCCATCAATATCAAAAGACACCAAAGAGCAACGTTCTTTTGCATTGCCGACTATATATATTCCTCTGATCTTGCGCAGCTCGCTAACGGCATAATCGAGCAGCTCTGCTTCATAAGCAGCAATGTTATCAAGTCCTATCTCCTGCACATACTTAATTGCCTCGCCGAGCGCGATAACAGCTTCTATATTTGGTGTGCCAGCTTCGAACTTAAATGGCAATTCATTATATATAGTTTCATCGAATGACACGCTTAAAATCATATCTCCGCCGGACTGATAAGGTGGCATTTTCTCGAGATACTCTTTCTTCCCGTATAGTACTCCTATGCCAGTAGGGGCATATATCTTATGTCCGCTGAAGGCAAGGAAATCGCAATCGAGATCCTGCACATCAATCTTCTTGTGTTGCACGGACTGCGCAGCATCCAATAGCACTGGAACGCCGTGTTTATGGGCTATTTCTATAATCTGCTTAACAGGATTCACAGTTCCTATCGCATTAGAGATATGCACCACAGAGAATAACTTAGTCTTTGGAGTAATCAGCTTCTCGAACTCTTCGAGTATAATATCACCGCTATCATCAATTGGAGCAACCTTTAGCACTATGCCAAGTTCTTTCGCTTGAATCTGCCAAGGAACGATATTCGAATGGTGCTCCATCATAGATATGATAACTTCGTCTCCAGCAGACATCATCCCCTTGCAAAAGGAGTTAGCCACGAGGTTAATGGAGTCCGTCGTGCCTTTCGTGAAGATAATTTCCTCAATATGCTTAGCATTGATAAACTCGCGTACCACTTTGCGGGTATCTTCATACTCTTTGCTTGCCTTTTGGCTGAGGAGGTGCACCCCGCGATGCACATTGCTATTTAGCGTTTCGTAATACTCTTTGATCTTATCTATTACGCACTGAGGTTTTTGCGTGGTTGCGGCATTATCCAAATAAACCAAGTCTTTGCCACGCACTTTTGTGCTGAGAATGGGGAAATCCTTGCGTATTTTATTTATATCTATACTCATTGTTTGGGTCTATATATAGTAATTATGTTTGTATAAAAGAAAAAAAGTACCCATCAAGGTACAAAGTGATGTAAACGAAAATATGGAATATAAATTTTATACTTTCGCGGAGGGCATAAAAAAAGCAGAACGCTATTTGCGTCCTGCTTTGCTCCCAAGGAGGGACTTGAACCCCCGGCCCTCTGATTAACAGTCAGATGCTCTAACCAACTGAGCTACTTGGGAATGTAATTACTTTATTTATCTGTTATGATACATTACGAGAGCATATTCAATTGCTCCCAAGGAGGGACTTGAACCCCCGGCCCTCTGATTAACAGTCAGATGCTCTAACCAACTGAGCTACTTGGGAATATAATTACTTCTTTATCTGTTATGATACACTACGAG
>JBHADY010000003.1:0-10496 GCA_041855325.1 Ignavibacteriota bacterium | reverse complement strand
CATAAAGACAAATGCTTTAAATCCCAAGGACTTCCCGCCCAATATCCATCTGTGGTGCTGGTTCAGATACTCTTTTATAGTTCTATTCGGGTATGTGGTTATACTGGACTCATAATTGGACAGGAAGCGTATCTTATACTTATGATTATGCATAAACTGCAGCATGGCTAAATCTTCGGTAACAGAGAACTTAAGCGCTTCGTATCCACCTATCTTCTCGAACTTCTCCTTAGAAAGCGAAATATTATTCCCGAAACACCCATAAGGCAAGCCCAAGCCTATGCCCGCCATAGAGAAAGTATGCAAATACAGCCATTCCACCGCCTGCAGAGAGCTGAATAAATCATCATTGCTCACGTTGGTGTATCCAGCAGTCATTCCGAGATTTTTATCTTGATAATTCAGCGCATTGTATCGTATCCACTGCTCATTCACTGTGCAGTCGGCATCAGTCATTAGTATTATTTCGCCTTTTGAGTGGTTAATGCCAATTTGCAGAGCGCCGGGCTTTCCGCGTAAGTTCTTAATAGCTATCTCGTTATCATTATGCACAACGACTAAGTTCGGAATGGAATCCACGAGGGAGTCCAGCACTTCGCCGGTGTTATCGGTGGATCTATCATTCACTGCTACGATTTCGTATCTATCGATAGGATAATCATTCTTCGTGATTGATAGCAGGCATTTTTCTATTTTATCGGCTTCATTCCTTGCAGGCACCACCACGGACACAAAGGGTAGTTCCTCTAAGTCGAAATCAGCACTCGCCCTGCTGAAGCGTGCCAATTCTATTTTTGCGCCAATCATAAACACTATGATTCGCAACAAATATATAAAACAAAGAATGAGTATTAAATAGAGCATAATTATTAATTCTACTATAGAGAATACAAAAATAGCAAAAAGAATTAAGAATTTCTTAAAATTCTTAATTCTTATTCGATAGACGTAGTCTATCGAAGGTAAAAGATAAAAGTGAAAGCTGGCGCTTTCACGCTAAAAGGTAAAAGCTAAAAGATAAAAGATAACGATGAAAATCGCCATTGGCGATTTTCTTATTAATCAAACTTTTTGAACTATGATTAAAGGATTAAATGATTAATAAAATTTTATATTAAATAATCCTCTTACGGCGTAGCCGCAAATCCTCATAATCTTTTAAATCATTGAATCCTAGTTCAGAATACTTGATAATTTAGAAAAATTCTTAATTCTTAATTCTTTTTCGTATTTTTGCTGTTTATAAGTTTAATATATATAATATCAGCTTAAAAATGGATAAATTAGTAATTGAAGGCGGACACAGATTGCACGGAACTATCCCCGTTTCCGGTGCGAAGAATGGCTCTCTGGCAATAATGCCTGCATCTTTGCTGGCTGGGGGCACTTATACTTTCTATAATACTCCTAACCTGCGCGACGTATGGACTATGAGCCGCTTGCTCGGCGAAATGGGCGTGCATTGCGAACTCAATGGAAATGAACTATTCGTGGATTCATCGAATATCACTTCGTACGAAGCACCGTATGAACACGTGAAGAAGATGCGTGCATCGTTCTACGTGCTTGGTCCTCTGCTCTCTCGTTTCGGCTATGCTAAGGTATCCCTGCCCGGTGGCTGTGCTTGGGGTCCGCGTCCGGTTGACCTCCACTTAAAAGGTATGGAAAAGCTGGGTGCTGAAATCGACTTAGATAACGGCTATGTTATCGCAAAAGCTGAGAGATTAATCGGAGCGCGTTTCCACTTTGATGTATCAAGTGTGGGCGCTACCGGAAACGTACTAATGGCTGCGACTCTCGCAAAAGGCACTACACTTCTCACTAATGCAGCAACTGAGCCGGAAATCACTGCTCTTGCGCGTATGCTCGTGAAAATGGGTGCAAAGATAGATGGAATTGGCACTAACCAGCTCGAAATCGAAGGCGTTGATGAGCTGAAGCCAGTAAATGAAACTACTATCCCAGATAGAATCGAAGCGGCTACTTTCCTTATCGCTGCGGCTATGACTCGCGGGAAAGTAGAACTTACGAATACTAACCCATATCATCTTTCTGCTGTGATTGCAAAATTAGAAGAAAGCGGTTGCAAGATAGATGTAAATGCTTCCAACATATTACTTGAAATGGATGAAGCTCCAAAGCCAGTGGATATTACAACTAACGTGTATCCGGGTATTCCTACGGATATTCAGGCGCAGTGGATGGCTTATATGCTATGCACAGAGGGCGGTTCTTCCAAGATTACAGAAACTATATACTCAGATAGATTTAAGCACGTGCCAGAGCTTGCACGCCTCGGTGCAAACGTGGAAGTGCTGGATTCTACTGCCATCATAAATGGTGGAAACAAACTAAAAGCAGCTACTGTTATGAGCTCAGATCTTAGGGCTAGCGCATCACTCGTGCTTGCTGCTCTCGTGGCAGAAGGCAAGAGCGAAGTTCTCCGCGTTTATCACTTAGATAGAGGCTACGAAAACTTAGAAGCTAAGCTGAATGCAGTAGGTGCGAACATCAAACGCGTTAGAACAGAGCAAATATAGAATACTGCTTCTTTGTATTAGAATTAAGTTAGATATTGTAGTCTTGTATTATGATTTGGTAGCCTTATCGTAAAGCTTTGCATCATCAAACTTTCACTAATGGGTGTTTGCACATTTTTTTGAAATGAAACAAATAATTTTTATGCACGTAAATTGTTCACACATTATATTATATGTAGATTACAAAGGAACTAATAATGACAAAGAAAAATGTTGAATTAATATCACCACCTCCAACTCCTCACTGGGTAGGAGATGGGTTTAGAGTGCATAATTTTATCCCAAAGGGCGCACAGCTTAGTATGCAAAGAATGAATCCTTTCATTTTACTTGACTATAATTCAAAATACGAGGTAAAACCTTCCAACAAACCAAAAGGCGTGGGAGTACATCCTCACCGTGGCTTTGAAACAGTTACTATAGCATATAAAGGTAAAGTAGAACATCACGATAGTACCGGTAGTGGTGGTATAATAGGTGAAGGGGACGTACAGTGGATGACTGCTGCAAGCGGTGTTCTTCATAAAGAATATCACGAAAGAGAATGGAGCAAGAAAGGCGGAATTTTCCAGATGGTGCAATTATGGGTGAACTTACCTGCTAAGTATAAAATGACTTCTCCGAGGTATCAGGCTATACAAAACTCTCAGATGGGAAAATTCATACTTGACGAAAGTGGTAGCTATGTTGACGTTATTGCTGGTAGCTACAAAAACGTAAAAGGTCCTGCTCTTACTTTTAGTCCTGTTCATTTGATGAATTTTAATCTTAAACCGGGAGGCACTGCGGATATTTCATTCCCAGAAAATTATAATACTGCTCTGCTAGTGTTAGAAGGTTCGATTTCAATAAATGATAATCATGAACTTAAAACTGATCATTTAGCTCTAATGGCTAAAGATGGAGAAGATTTCACAATCAAATCCACGAGCAACGAAGACTCTATAGTTTTATTAATGAGCGCAGAGCCAATAGATGAACCTATTGCACACTACGGTCCATTCGTGATGAACACAAGAGAAGAACTACTAAGTACTTTCGATGATTTCAACAATGGTAAATTTGGCGAATTAGAAGATTAAATTCATAGTCCCTGCTACTACGGAAGTAGCAGGGACATTGTAGTATTGTACAAATAGAAAAGTAACACTTTATGGAAGACATACTAAGACGAAAGAAAATACTGCTCGGAGTTACTGGGTCTATCGCAGCGTTTAAAGCACCGGCATTAGTGCGCGAGTTCGTGAAAGCAGGCGCAGAAGTGAAAGTAATAATGACTCCCGCTTCGGAGCATTTCGTTTCGCCGATGATACTATCGAATCTCTCTCGCAATCCCGTGATTATGGAAATGTTCGATAAGTCAGTTATGGATCAGGGGGCTTGGCATATTCACTCGGCTCGCTGGTGCGACCTTATGCTAATTGCACCTTGCTCTGCTGCTACTCTCGGCAAAGTGGCTAATGGCATTGCCGATAATGCACTTACGGCGGTTACCTTCGCCTTAGATCCAGGCGCTCCTCTTATTATCTCGCCTGCTATGGACACGAATATGTGGTTGCACCCGGCTACCCAAAGGAACTCTCGCATCGTGCAGCAAGACGGAGCTATGATTATCCCACCGGATAGTGGGGACTTATCCTCTGGCTTAGTGGGACCGGGACGCTTCCCTGATTTCAGCGTTATTCTCGGCTATGTGCGCCGCGCATTGGAAGATATTCATATAAGTAATATGGAGAATTTAGATATATAATTCACATTTGTAGTAATTTGGAGATACACTATGTCTGATAGCAACTCTTTCGAAGTAGAAATTGAATTTATTGATAGCAATGGCAATTCCTCTAAGCAGGAAGCTACCACAGCTGAAAACTTCTCGGAACAGGATATTCCTGCAAAGCAAGTGAATATCCCAAGTGCAGAGAGTATTCAAGAAATGCAGTATCAAAACGTGCTGAAGCGCGAAGCAAAGCTTGCCGAAGGCGAAATAGAGCTGAATACAGATCTCGACTTAGAGCTACTGAAGAAGAGGTATGCTACTCCGTCTTCGGACGATAAGACTTCATCTCTAAATATAAAAGTAGTATCTACTGAAGTACAAACGCAATCTCCTGAAGAATATTATAAAGGCTTGCGTGTATTAATCAACGCAGGTCCTACTTATGAAAAGATAGACGATGTGCGATTCATAGCTAATTACTCCAGCGGGAAAATGGGCTTTGCACTAGCGGAAGCCGCCGCTAAGCTCGGTGCTGAAGTGGTATTAGTCGCTGGACCCGTTAATTTAGAATGCTCAAAAAGCATTTATCGCGTGAACGTTACCAACGCTGCCGAAATGCACGCAGAAATGATGAAATACTGCTCCGAAGCAAAAGTTATGATACTCGCTGCTGCTGTGGCGGATTTCACCCCGAAAGTGAAATTCGACGGAAAAATAAAGAAAACTCAAGACTCAGACACTATGATTTTAGAACTCGTGAAGACTAAAGACATATTGGCTGATTTAGGAAAATCAAAAACTTCCGAACAAAAACTTATAGGTTTCGCCTTAGAAGCCGATAATATGATTGAGAATGCAAAAGATAAAATGCAGAGAAAAAATTGCGATATGATAATCGCAAATAAGGCAAATCTTAAAGATAGTGGATTCGGTGGCGATAATAATACTATTACCATCATAAAAAAAGATAATACTATGAAGCAATTGCCAACTATGAGCAAGAACGACGTAGCTATGGAAATACTGAAAGAAATTATTACTATATGATGAATGCATTTAACTTAGGGATTAGTGGCTCTTGGCTATTGGTGCTGTCACTTAGCTTGATAGCAGGGATAGGCACGTACTTCTATTATCGATACACTGTGCCACCAATTTCGCGTTTGCCAAAGATTGCTTTATTCACTCTTAGGTGGCTTGCCCTTTCTATTCTGCTCTTCCTACTATTTGAACCAGTCTTCACTCGCGTTTTCGGTGATGTAATCGAACCGAAGATAGCCGTATTTATAGATAACTCCCTCTCAGTTAAGATGAAAGATGCATCCATAGACAGAGATAAGCAGATACGTATGGCTATACGCAAGTCCGGCATACTTAATGAAGACCCCGAACTGCTGAAGACATTCATATTCGATAAAGATGTATTCGAAATAATAGAATTTCACCCAGATAGCTTAAAGCTAAATGGTCAGGCGACTGATATTTCAAAAGCTGTGCGTCGCCTTTTGCCGAACGACGAGCAAAATATACGCGCTGGCGTGCTTATCACCGATGGTGCTTTTAACACAGGTAATAACCCACTTTACGATATCACAGTTCTTGATAAACCACTATATACTATTGGTATTGGCGACTCCACTCCTGTAAATGATGCAATGGTAGATGCGATTATATCAAATGAAATTGCATACTTAGGCGATGAAGTCCCAGTGAACGTCTCAGTGAAAACCACAGGCTTTCCTTCTGGGACTATTAACCTGACACTATACGAGGATAATAAAGAAATAGGCAAGCGAGAGCTCATTATCAGCGAAGGCAAGCAGGACTTTAATGCTTCGTTCGAGTACATTCCTTCCTCTGAGGGCGACCATAAGCTACTTGCTAAGATAGACGGCTTGCAGGGCGAAATCACTAATAAGAATAACGCATATTCTAACTACATTAAAGTGCTGAAGAATAAGCGAAAAATAGTAGTATTCGCAGGTTCGCCATCGCCGGATTTATCATTCATCACTAATATTCTTAAGCAAGAAAAGAACGTAGAAGTTAAGACTTATGTTCAGAAAAAAGGTGCTGAATACTATGACGCAGCTCCGAACCCAGCAGCTCTGAAAGAAGCTGAGATGATAGTCCTCATCGGCTTCCCGATTGCTTCCAGTTCAGATGCTGCTATACAACTAATAAAGAAAGAACTAGCCGAAGGAAAACCGGCGTTCTTCATTTCCAGCAGGGCTATTTCATACCCTAAACTTGCTCAGCTGGAGGAATACTTACCTTTTAAAACTATGAGCGGCAACTCCAATGAGTTTATGGTTCTTGCCGACTTCCACGAAGCAGCTTCGTCTCATCCACTTCTTCGCATCACGGGAAGCGATAAAGACTTAGACTTATGGAAATCCCTGCCACCACTATTTAAAGCGGAACACTTCGTGCAAGTGAAGCCCGAAAGCGAGATTATCGCCGGCTCGAAGGTGAATAACACAGCACTAAAAGATCCGCTAATCGTTTCGCGTGCTTTCCAAAATCAGAAATCAATTGCTATACTTGCTTCTGGGCTATTCCGCTGGAAGCTGATTGGTTATGCCTCTGAACAAAGCAAAGGGAACTTAGAAGCACCGGACTTATTCACTACTTTTATGCAGAATTCTATTCGCTGGCTATCAGTGGATAGAACAAACAAAAACGTAACAATTAAAACAACTAAACATCACTATACCATAGGAGAAAAAGTGGGAATCACGGCGCAGATATACGACGCCTCATATATTCCTGTGGAAGATGCTATGGTGAAAGTACGAGTAAGCGGCGGGAAAAGCACCAGCCGCGAGGTAATCCTTAGTTCCTTAGGCAACGGTCGCTATTATAGCGAAATCGAAGGCTTGGGCGAGGGAGATTACTCCTTCAAGGGAGAAGTATTTAGGGATAATAGAAAACTTGGAGATGACTCAGGTCGTTTCTCAGTTGGAGAGATAGTACTTGAATATCAGAATCTTAGTATGAACGCCAATTTACTAAGAAGTTTAGCAGAGCAGACCGGCGGAAAGTTCTACACTGCCAACAACTGCGGCAATCTTCTAAAAGACATTAAATCACATAAGCGATTTAAGCAGCGTTCCATAACTACAAAGAAAGAATATGCTCTATGGAATATGATATGGATACTTAGTATCGCAATATTACTACTCGCTATCGAGTGGGCAATAAGAAAGAGAATAGGCTTAATTTAATAATTTCGCCTAACAGTCAATAATTTTTAATGAAACAACTATTTGGAGAATTATGATGAAGACTATATTTATTGACGAGAACATACCGTATTTAGCTGATATACTATCGGCTGAATACAAAACCAAAACATTCTATGGTCGGGATTTAATAAAGCAAGACTTAATCGATAATGATTGCTTCGCGCTTTTCACACGTTCCACTACTAACGTCAATGAACATTTGCTCGATGGAACAAATGTTAAATTCGTGGCAACCAATACTGCTGGAATAGACCACATAGACCTGCAGTACTTATTGGATAATGATATTTACTTCGGCAGCGCAGCAGGAGCCAATGCTAATTCAGTTGCTGAATATACTATGTTTGGTGCCCTCTTTTATGCTATAAACAAGGGGCTTAAACTTAGGAAAATGACAATTGGGGTAATCGGCTTCGGAAACATAGGCTCTAAAGTGGCGTATTACGGCAAAAGTGCCGGAATGCGAGTATTGGTGAATGACCCGCCACTTAAGGATAAATCCTACGTATTCCCAGAGTTTTGCGAGTATTGCGAGCTTGATGAACTCTTAGAAAATGCGGATATAATAACTAATCACGTACCACTGACTGCCACAGGTGAGCATCCTACTTATAACTTGCTTAATGCTGATAACTTAAACATTATTAAGCAGAATGCACTCATTGTGCATAGCTCGCGTGGCGGAGTGATAAACGAAGATGCTCTAACGAAATTCCTAAAGTCTCGCGAAGGCGTGGAATTAGTGATAGACGTATTCGAAAAAGAGCCAGAAATTAACGAATACTTAGTGCAGCGCTCGCTGATATCCACTCCTCACATTGCTGGGTATTCTACTAATGGGAAGATTAATGGTATATCTATGATACTTGCGCATTTCGAGGAATTTACGGCAAAGATATTCCCACGCGAAAAACTGCAGGTATTGCCACTAAATCCTCCGACTTGCATAGTATGCGACGAAGACGATGTATTCAGAAAGATTAGCGAAAGCAGATGCTTGCTCGAAGACTCCCTGAAGTTCCACGATTTGCTGAACTTAACGGGTCCGGATAGACGCGAAGCTTTCGACAGACAGAGGAAGGAGTATCCTACTAGATACGAGTTCCTCGGATTAAACACGACAATTAAACAAAAGTAAATGAATATATTAGCAATTGAATCATCTTGCGATGAAACCTCTGCTGCAGTCGTTAGCGACAGAGAGGTAAAGAGCAATGTAATTAGCTCTCAGCTCTTCCACGCCAAATATGGTGGCGTAGTGCCAGAGCTTGCATCGCGAGCACATATAGAACATATTTCGAACATAGTAAGCGAGGCACTATCGCAGGCATCTGCTAAGATGAGCGATATGTCCGCAGTAGCTGTAACCACAGAACCGGGGCTTATGGGTTCTCTCATAGTTGGCTCCAGCTTCGCGAAGGGTTTATCTATTAAGTATGATATTCCCATAATCCCGGTTAATCATATAGAGGGGCACATCTTTTCGGGCTGTTTATCGGACGAAGAGGTGGAATTCCCCATTATTTGCTTAGTTGTAAGTGGCGGGCACACTGCGATTTTCTATGTAGAGTCATTTAATCACTATACTATTCTCGGCTCTACCATAGATGATGCCTCTGGCGAAGCCTTCGATAAAATCGCAGCGCTGATGAAACTGCCCTATCCCGGAGGTCCGCAAATAGATAAACTTGCTAAACTCGGCAACCCGAAGGCATACGACTTCCCTCGCTCTATGAAGCACTCTCACGATTATAACTTCAGCTTTAGCGGGCTGAAGACCTCTGTGCGTTACTTCTTAGCAAAGGAATTTCCCGATGGCATTCCGGAAGATAAGAAACCGGATATCTCGGCTTCTGTGCAAGCGGCTATTGTGGAGGTATTAGTGCATAAGACTATACTTGCAGCAGTGGAAAAGAAGGCAAAAGCCATAGTTATCGCTGGCGGTGTGAGCGCCAATAGCGCACTGCGCAATGCTATGCAAGTGGCTGCAGAGAAACATAAGATTAAGTTCACAGCGCCGAAAATGGGCTTTTGTATGGATAATGCCGCTATGATTGGCTTCATAGCTGAGCAGAAGTACAAAGAGCTTAACGCCGATTACCCACGAAAGCTGACTTTCACTGTTTCTGCGAATGCTATTCGCGCTGCAAGACCAAAATAGAAGATAATTATACTAACTAATATCAGTAATAAAGATGTATTTGAGCTAACCACCTGCCGGAGCGGAATTCCGTGCATTGCAGGAATCTGTATTCGGCAATTAGCTCAAGGAATGGAGTTATGAAGCATTTAGTTCCCAGCGAGGCAAGGAACACATCATCGCTACGCAAGTAGTGCTTTTCAGTTTTATCCCAAAGCAAATCACTATAGCCATACTGAGCTTTCAGGTTTATGAGCATTCCCGGACTTAGCATATAGGTCAGTCCCGCAACATAGGACTGAGTATAGCGAGAGAATGCCTTATTGCTATTGGCAAACTTAATGTGGAAGAGGAAATCCTCGTATGGATTAAATCCCACGAAGAAAGTATTATAGGTGAATACCCCGCAAGTTAGATTAGACCCGCCTATGTAAAACTCAGGTATATACTCGCGTATAAACTCTGGTCTTAGCACTATGCGAGAGGTGATAGCTTTATCGTTTTCTGGGATTAGAGGGAATAAATCGCCGAGAATGGAGACTTCTTTCAGTGTTTGGTTATTGAATAGCCCGAACTGAAGGGTTAGCCAATCGAGTGCGTCGTATCCGATTTCGAAGCCGAGTTCGGCGAAGTCCGGTGCTATCAAATTGATTGTGCCATCGCTTCCGGCAACGCGTCTATCGAGAGCGGTCATATCGGGTTCTTTCAGTCCCATAGCCGGCTGGAAGTAGCCAAATCGCAGATAAGGATAGTCCTCGTGGGGAGTCCATTTCAGGTTAGCCGCCCAGGATTTCTGTCCTCCGAAGATAATAGGACCTATATTATATTGTCCGCTAATAACTATGCTACTT
>JBHADY010000002.1:0-11185 GCA_041855325.1 Ignavibacteriota bacterium | reverse complement strand
GAATAATTTTGCTTAAGTCATAAGGAGAATTGATCTTCTTCTTATCAGCCTTTAAGATGATAGTTCCCGGCTGAATGAAGTTCTTTTGAGCATCGCTACCTCTTTCAACTTTAGTAACGATAACGCCATAGTCCACTCCATAATCACTCTTGCTTTCGCTGTTTAGCTTTTCTACTGTGATTTCTAAGCCATTAATCTTTGCTTCTATAGTTTCTGTATCAACGTCATCTTCGAATTTACTATTATCGTTAGATTTCGTTTTATCAGATTTTTTATCAAGCGGATCAAGTGTTAGAGTCTTTTTGCTTTTTTTGCCGTCACGCAGGAGAGTAAGCTCTACTTTTTCTCCACTCTTCTTTGTAAATACTAAGCCTTGCAATTGGTTAGATGAAGTAATTTCTTTTCCATCAACTGCGATGATTACGTCTCCGATTTCAATTCCAGCTTTCTCTGCTGGACTTTTCTTCACTACGTCTTGCACCACCACACCGATAATCTTTTCCATATTCAGAGCTTTTGCCATAGCTTCGCTAACTGGTTCGAATTGCACGCCTATATATCCGCGATTAATTTCGCCATCTTCGATTAAATCCTCTGCTATGTTCTTCACGAGGTCAATAGGCACAGCGAAACCATAACCAATGAATGAACCATTCTGCGAAGCAATAGCAGTATTAATACCGATTAACGCACCATTCAGATCGAAGAGACCGCCACCACTATTACCAGGGTTAATGGCAGCGTCTGTCTGAATGAAGTTCTCTACGGTTTGCTTGCCACCACGAGCGCGAAGGTTCAGCGAGCCACGACCAATTGCACTAACAACGCCTTGAGTGATAGTAGAGTTCAAACCAAGCGGGTTGCCCACAGCGAGCACCATTTCGCCTATCTTTACATCATCAATATTTGCGAAGTAAGCAAGTGGAAGTTTGCTTGCATCAATCTTGATTACAGCTAAGTCAGTAGCTGGGTCAGTACCGATAAGCTCAGCAGTGTATGTTTTTTTATCGTAAGTGGTTACTTTGATTTCACTTGCATTGTCGATTACGTGGTTATTTGTGATGATATATCCATTTTCAGATATAATCACACCGCTACCACTGCCTTCAGATGGGGTGTTATCAAATGGGGAGAAGCCACGTCCGCCACCGCCAAATGGAAAGCCGAAAAAGTCCTCGAAGCCTTCAAATTCTTGGTAATTCTGGTTAGGCGAGGATTTCTTCTCGAATTTTACATTAATGCTCACCACAGTTGGGAGAACTGCATTGGAAACTGAGTGGAAAGTCTCATTCAGCTGTTTAGCTAAGCTATTCATCTGAGTAGGGGCAGAGGATGCACCTATTTTAACATCTTTCTCTTTAGCGAAAGAGTCAGTTGAAGAAAATGAGAAAACTGAAAGGAATAAAGCTCCACTTAATAACATGCCACCAAATGCGGACATAAAGCGGAAATTTGCGGGATAAACTTTTTGCTTACGCATAAAAATCTCCAATAGTTAATTAGTACATTATTAAATTATCTACATATAAGCCGGCAATTGCTGGCATTCAATCAAATATTAAGTACAATTATATCGATAGAGATTCCATTACATTATTTGAACAATCAATCTACGTCAATGTAAAACGCATATACATATTAATTGTTGCAAACTTATGCATTATTTTTTTAAATCTCGCTAAAAAATCATATTTTTGCCTACATTTTTTTTGTAAAGTATGATAAAGATGAAACAACTACTATCAGTATTATTAGTGGGAATTGCAGCGACTTTCCTCCATTCGTGTAGCGAACCTGAAATGCTTACTCCAGAGCAATTTAAGTTCGGCAAATTATTAAAAGACACTGTAAATAAAAGAGATAACATCATTCTTCTTGGCGAGAATATGGGCATAAAGCCAAAGAAAGCCAAGATAATCATAGATTCCACCCATCAAGTAAGCGATGCTAACCTCGTAGCTTGGACTAATTCTAAGATTGAATTCTCCGTTCCCGGTCTTACCGGAGAGCACTATTTCCAAGTATTCACAGAAACTGATACATCTGAAGTAATTCCTTTCTTCGTGAATGAAGTTAGGCATATTGACTTTAAAGAAATAGGAAATGGTGAGTTCATTATGGGCTCTAATACCGGTAATGAAGATGAGAAGCCAAGCCACAAAGTAACTATTAGCGGTGATTTCTATGCTAGTATTTATGAAATCAGCCAAGCTGTATTTATTGATGTTATGGGCGAGAACCCATCTACTATTAAAGATGAAAGACTGCCCGTTCATAATGTCTCATGGATAGATGCTATTAAGTTTTGCAATAAACTCTCTGAAATTGAAGGATTTACACCTTGCTATAAGATAAGCGGAGAAACTGCTTCTATTAATAATAATGGCACTGGCTATAGACTTCCAACTGAAGCTGAGTGGGAATATATGTGCCGCGCCGGAAATACTGGCGACTTCAACCACGATGGCAGCTTAAATGACTTCGTTTGGTACAACCAAAACTCTGGGATGATGCTTAAAGAATCCGGCAAGCTCGCTCCGAATGCATTCGGTCTATACGATATGCACGGTAACCTGTGGGAATGGTGCTGGGATAATTACTCAGCTGATTACTATAAATCCTCTCCAAGCAAAGACCCAATGGGCGACGCCACATTCAAAGGTGAAAAGGTGGCTCGTGGCGGCAGCTACTTAAGCGGAAAGACAGAAATCAGAAGCTCCCACAGAACCCAAACAAGCAAAAAACCAGAGCTTTGCGGTATTAGATTAGTAAGGACAAAGACAAAATGATATATATACTAAAAGTTAGCAGATTATCCATTATTGGCTTAGTGGCGGGAGTTGCGAGTTTATTCGTGGGCTGTTCGCACGAGTCGCTAAAAGGTAGTAATATCAATTACTTCGGCACAGAGGGCAGAAGCAACTCTTATGAAAACTATAAGAACTTTATCAACTACAAGCACTTCGATGAATCAATAAAAGATAGCAATAATTCTGGTGCAACAGTGGCTCCGCTTCCGCTGTCTAATCAAGAGTTCATCTTTGCAGCAACCGACGGAAGCATTAGTCTTATTGCAAATCAGGAAGTCGTTTGGACTAATAAGTTAGATAAGCATAATATAATCGCTGCGGCTATGTGTGCCGACAAAGAGCAAAATACCTATGCCGTAAGCAATTCTGGCGTGATTTACTCATACGCTTATGACGGCACTCTTCGCTGGAAGCATAATCTGAAAAAAGACATTGGAAGTAATGACATTCCTTGCGACCTTCTAATGCTTGATGATGCGCTATATACTGGCATATCCAATGGTTATATCAAAAAACTCAGCCTCGACGGAAAAGTGCAATGGGAAAGGCAACTTGCCTCTGACATAAATAAGACAATTTCTGCTTACGAAAATACAATATATTTCACTCTTTCCTCTGGCGAAAACCACAATGATACTATCCTCGCTCTTGATGCTAATAATGGTAAAGAAAAATGGCGCAAAGCTATGGGAATTCGTATAGTTAAGTTCCCTGTAACTAATGGCAAGAACATCGTATGCAGTGGTCTTCGTTACGAAAATGCAGAGAGTATTTCCCCTGTATTTTATATGGATATGAATGGCAAAATCCTTTGGCAGAAGGAAGTGTATTTAGTGCCGAGATATCTATCTTTATCAGAGAATGGCGAGCTGTTCATTAATACTTTCCAATCAGGATTGGGCGAGCAAGTTTCTCGCGTATATAAGTTCGATAGCAAAGGTAAATGCCTTTGGGAGAAGAACTTTAACTTCGCTATTGCAACTCCTGTGATGATTTCTCAAACTAAGCTTGCGTTCCTCGGCGTAAATGAAGTATCATTAGGTTTATACTTCATCAATAAGGAAAGCGGAGTAATCGAGGGCATTATGTCCTACAGCAACGAAAAACCGATTATTCACACTCCTACTGTGAAGCCTGATGGCTCTATCGCATTTGCTTATGCGCAGAATTGGGGTTTCCTCACAGTTGATAAATCTTGGTTCAGCAAAATAATACCTTGGTAATTTGTTTATTTCTAATGAATTACCAACATTTACTAACACAAAAATACTACTTGAAAAATGAAATTTGAACACGGCTATAATGCCTCTATAATTGCATATAAGGGATTAACTCCTAAAATTCATCCTAGCGCTTTCCTCTGCGAGGGCGTGCGCATCATTGGTGATGTGGAAATCGGCAAAGATGCTTCTATTTGGTACAATACTGTCGTTCGTGGCGACGTGCATTACGTGAAAATAGGCGAGGGAACGAACGTTCAAGACCTATCTATGCTACACGTAACAAACCAAAAGCACCCACTGATTATTGGTAATCATATTTCTATCGGACACTCAGTTTCACTGCACGGTTGCACAATCGATGACCATTGCTTAATCGGCATCGGCGCTACTGTATTAGACGGTGCGAAGATTAATAAGCACTGCTTGGTTGCAGCAGGAACTTTAGTTAAAGAAGGCTTCGAAGTGCCAGAAGGTACTATGATTGCCGGCGTTCCAGGAAAGATTATCCGCGAATTAACTGACGAGCAAATAGAGAAAATCAAACACAACGCAGGCAACTACATTAAATACGTAGCAGAATTTAGAAGCTCAATCGGACAAATGTAAGTAATTAGTGTACACATAGCTTACTCGATTTACTCAACAAAAGAATATACATAAAAACGAAGGCAAGCGATATTTATCACTTGCCTTTAATATTATAATTTATCTAATTGTACGAATTAGCCGAGGTATGACTTCAGGCTCTTAGCTTTCCCGCTTCTCTTGAGCTTTTGGATAGCTTTCTCTTTAATCTGTCTTACGCGTTCTCTTGTTAAGTTGAATTTATCTCCAATTTCCTCAAGTGTTAGAGCTGGTGCATCTAAGCCATAGTATAGCTTAATCACTTCAGCTTCGCGTGGCAACAGGGAGTTAAGTACTTGTTTTACCTCTGTTTTGAGCGATTCTCTCATTAATTCGATGTCTGGTGGTGGTTGTTGCTCGTTTGGAAGAATATCCAATAGACGATTATCCTCACCCTGCACGAAAGGCGCATCAACTGAGAGGTGTCTTCCGGAGATTTTGATAGTCTCTGCAATTTCCGGAACGCTCATTTCTAACTGTTCTGCTAATTCAGCTGCGGTAGGTTCACGCTCATACTTTTGTTCCAATTCGCTGAACTTCTTGCTTATCTTATTCAATGCCCCTACTCTATTTAACGGGAGCCTAACTATTCTACTTTGCTCAGCGAGAGCTTGGAGTATGGATTGCCTAATCCACCAAACCGCATACGAAATGAACTTGAAACCACGAGTTTCGTCAAAGCGTTTCGCCGCTTTTATTAGTCCGAGGTTCCCTTCGTTGATTAAATCCCCCAAGGAGAGACCTTGGTTCTGGTATTGTTTAGCTACTGATACCACGAATCGCAAATTTGCTTTTACTAATCTTTCCAAAGCTATAGGAGAATCATAGTCGTTCTTCCTGATGGAAACAGCAAGCTCAATTTCATCATCGCTATCAAGCAGTTCTACTCTACCAATCTCCTGAAGGTATTTATCCAGCGACTGGCTTTCTCGGTTCGTATATTGTTTTGTAATTCTCATATATACTTTCTATTAAAAAATATATTTCAGACAACACTAGACGATGCTGGTAAAAAAAAGTTGTAAAAAAAATAAAACTTTTTTAAAAACCGTATTCTTCTAGTGTTTTTATTATCGGTAAGTGGTAAATATTGTTTGATTCACCATACCACTTAGTGCTTGGAATTAAAAGGAGTTCGCCGAAGGTAACCGGGCTATTTGGCTTGAATTCCGAAGTGGAGATTTTGCTTGCCTCTTCCGAACGATATTCGTTATCGACATCGCAAACAACTAAAGAAAAGCCTATGCTAACCTCTTCATCCTTTAGCGGGATAATCTCTTCGTTGAAGATCTCCAGCGGGATCTTAATCTTCAGCTTATAGCCATCTTCGTATAGGGAAGATATTATCTTGATTTTAGAGGCACTAACCTTTTGCTCTTCGCTCACTTCGTCTGTGGATTTTATGCTTGATATGCTTGGCATAACGTTCATAAAATCGCCAGGACTTATCTTTATGCTATAGATGCCAGAGTCTGGCTCGGAGCGCACTTCAATTTTCTTTTTGTCTATCTCTTTGATTAGCCTATCTTTTCCGTTTATATGCGGATAAAGATCAAACCATAGCTCTATATTATCACCAATACAGGAGTCGCATCTTGTCGGCACGACTTCATCATCTTTGATAGTGATATTGAAATATAGATTTTCGCTATCGTAATTAGACTTTATTGAATAAGCAGCATCATCATCGCCAGTGAAATAGAATGCACCTTCAATCGCAAAATCAGGATGGAATGAACTCACGTAATTAGCAAAGCCGTGATAGATCATCCTTCCTCTTTCGTATGAGGGAATAGTTATGTAATTAGCGTTAAATACTTTGTTATTATTTTTTGTAAATATGTAGGAAACGCGTGTGTCGCAAGTTTGATAGTTCTCGTGTTTCTCATAAGTGAATGGGTCTATTCTATATGTTTCGAAGTAGTCGAACTTGATTAAGTCTCCATTCACAAAGCGGTAACCGTATATTTCCCAATCAAATAGCTTACGTTTCTTAGTAATATAACAGGAGTTATCTCGAATAGATACGCCTATCTCCAATGGCATTTCGAAATAATCAAAGTAATAATGTCCCACTTTTGTTAGGAAGCCTTCGGAGTCTATAAACATATAAACTTGAACTCTTTTGCTTTTATCATTATGGAATTTCACAGAGATAGCTAAATCGTAATATCCATCGCCGGAGAAATCACCCACGTCCCAGCCCCAAATAGAGTAAGAAGAGTTTGCCGCAAGCTCATCTTTTATGTCTTGAATTAACTCATCTGCGAAGTATGGTTCGAGCTTTTTCTCTAATTCTGGAAATTTCATTCCAGACTGAGCGAAAGCCGGAGACGCCGATACACCCAAGAGGCACATCACACTTACTACGATTAGTACAAGAGTTCTATTTAACATATATCACCGTATTACTATTGATTTAGTATTATCTTTATACTTTTAATTGAGAGATTAAGTTTTTAGGGTCTTCCTTAAGTCTTGCACCCAAAACACTTACTATCTTAGCAGAAGCTAAGGAAGCCAAATGTCCAGCGTGCTCTATATTATTAAAGTAGAGCATTCCGTACATAAAAGCACCTGCGAACATATCGCCAGCACCAGTGGTGTCTAAGCGCACTGCTGGGTATGGCGGTACTACATATTTTTGCTTATTCGCATAGAACATACTTCCTTCTTTTCCGAGTGTAATAGCCACATTCGGCACTATGGAAGTAAGCTTTTTCATAGCGTCTTCTGTGTTATCAGTTTGAGTGAATACCATTGCTTCATTTTCATTGCAGAACACGAGGTCTGATTTCTCAGCCAGCTTTTCGCAGTGCTCTCTAAAGTTCTCTATGATGAACACATCAGAGAAAGTGAAGGCAATCTTAGTATCATTATCTTTGCACATCTGAGCAGCAGAGAACACAGCATCGCGTGGGTTTGGGCTATCAAGTTTATAGCCTTCTAAATAGCTCCACTTTGACTTTGCATATAGCTCTTCATTCAGATGTTTTTCGTTAAACTCAGTATTAGCAGATAGGGAAGTGAGCATAGTGCGTTCGCCGTCTGGGCTAATTAGCACTGTGCATACTCCTGTGCCTTTCTCATCAATGAAAGGAGCTTTAAGTTCTATGTCTAATTCTTTAAATTCATTAGCATAGAAATGACCGAATTTATCATTTCCTAAGATAGTATTATATCCAGCTTTTCCGCCCAAAGCACCAAAAGCCACTATGGAGTTAGCGCCAGAGCCACCACTGCAGATATTAATTCTGCTTTCGTCTATGCCGGCGAGGATTTCATTCTTAAAGGCATCATCAATTAGACGCATTTCTCCTTTTTTAATGGAGAACTTTTCGATGAAATCGTCTTCCACCAGCACTTGCAAGTCAACTAAAGCATTGCCGAGTCCGGCTATATCAAGCGTCTTACGCATTGTATTTCCTCATAGTAGTTTCAATGATTAATTGGCAGAGCTGAGCGAAGGAATAGCCCACTTCTTTAGCAGCCATAGGCACGAGTGAAGTAGCTGTAAATCCAGGAATAGTATTAATTTCAATTACGTAAGGCACGCCTTCTTCGTTTAATCTAAAGTCAACGCGAGCGAAGCCTTCGCAACCAACTGAATAATAAGCAGTTAATGCCATATTCTGAGCAAACTCTTGAATATCCTCTGGGATATCCGCAGGGCATTCATATCTAGTGTGTCCTTTTTGATACTTATGTTCATAGTCATAGAAGCCTTCTTCAGCTATGATTTCCACAACTGGAAGCACCTGACCATCTATAACGCCCACAGTGATTTCGCGTCCTTCGATAAACTTCTCTGCAAGAACTAAGTTAGAGTATTTAGAAGCGTGAAGAACTGCCTCTTGGAATTCTTCCATACCACCATTTTCTATGATAGTTACGCCAACGGAAGAGCCTTGGTCGTTTGGCTTAACAACTATTCTTTTGCCTAATTCGCCACGAATAGCTTTTAGATAATCATAATCGTTAAAGTATTGATGACGAATAGGATACCACTGAGGAATTGTAAGTCCGCTGGACATAAAGAGTAGCTTACAAGTATTTTTATCCATACCGATAGCACTTGCTTTCACTCCGCTTCCTGTGTATGGAATGCCACGAGCTTCCAATAGAGCTTGGATTACTCCATCTTCGCCGTATTTACCGTGCAAAACAAGGAAAGCCATATCTATCTTATCCCAAAGCGGAATATTGAAGCATTCAATGAAATTCTTTACTTCAAATTGGCTTAATTCTTCAGCTGTCCGAGGTGTGTCTATCATTGGAATTGCACTTGCGTTCAATATAGCGTTTTTTCCGAGTGCTGGGTCGAACATAATTGGCTGGTGCCCCAGCTCATAAAGTGCATCATTTACTGCTTTTCCTCCTGCGAGGGAAACATTTCTCTCTTGAGAGATTCCGCCGCATAATACTGCTATCATCATAGTTCTTTTTCTTTCGATTCTAAATATAATTTTTTCAATAATTTAACATCTTCCCAGGTGTCCCTTTTCAGATTAGGATTTCTTAATAGTGCAGCTGGGTGATATGTCGCTAAAGTTGTTATTCCTTGGTATTGCATAAGCTTACCGCGGGTTTCGCCCATTTTGAATTTCTGCTTAAAGAGTGTATCTATCGCTGTAAGTCCAAGAGCAAGTATGAACTTAGGAGCGATTAACTCTATCTGTTTATGCAGATATGGTTCGCAAGCGGCTACTTCGTCTGCCTCCGGACGTCTATTCTTTGGCGGACGGCACTTAACTATGTTTGCTATAAAAACTTCCTCGCGAGAGAAGTCAATCGCTGCGAGTATCTTAGTAAGCAATTGTCCTGCTCGCCCAACGAATGGATAGCCTGTCATATCCTCTTCAGCTCCGGGTCCCTCGCCGATAACCATAATATCAGCGTTTGGATTTCCCGTGCCGAATACCACATTGTTTCTATATTCGGATAGCTTGCAGTTCTTGCAGTTCTTTATGCAGTGAGCGAATGTATCAAGTGAAGTTGCAGCACGCCAATCTTCTATATTTTCCAATGTGTTAGGTGTCGTTACTTGAGAAGGTGTTTCAATTACTACTTCTGTGCTAATTGCCGGGGTTTCAGTTACTGGCTCTGCCACAATTGCCTGTTCATCAGGCTTTTGAGTGATTTCAGCTTTATCTATTACTTCAATAGCTGGAGAAATAGTCTCATTGCTTTCATTAACTGTTAATACTTTCTCAACTGAATCGTCTAACTGATTAGCGATGCTATTACTTACATCTTCTAATATTAAAATATCTTCTCCAAAAACATCTTTTTGGAAAGATAGATATTCCTCAATATTTGATATAGTTTCCTGCATATAGGACACAAAATTAATGATATTATAGCAAAAAATTGTAATTTAATATTCCAAAGAGCTAATATTTTTTAGATTTGTGTTTTTCTAATCATCATTAAATCAGCAAGAGCGATATAGGAAATTGCCTCGAGGACGGGCGGCACTCGCAAGGCGAAACAAGTATCGTGTCTGCCTCGCACTTCGAGGGTTTCTATGCTATTGGAAGCGAAGTTCCAAGTTTCCTGCGACTTTGCTATGCTGGAAGTTGGCTTCGCAGCAACGCGGAATATCACTTCATTTCCATTGCTGATTCCGCCATTTATACCACCGGAGTTATTAGTTTTAGTCTTACCGTTTTCCGAAATAATCGCATCATTATTCTCTGAGCCGTAAAGGCGAGTGGAGGCGAAGCCCGCTCCGAACTCAATACCCTTAATTCCAGGAATTGAGAAGGCCAAATGAGCAATACATGCCTCTAAGCTATCGAAGAAAGGCTCGCCCAAGCCAGCTGGTACATTGGATATGCGTGTTTCTATTATTCCGCCTATGGAGTCTCGTTGTTTCACGGCTAGTTCTATTTCTGCGTGTATATCGCTATTTCCGTGTAGTTCAAGTATAGTTGCTTTAGCTTCAATGTCTTTGCATATCAGCTTAGCGAAATAACCCGCAGCAACGAGCGCTAGAGTTAATCGACCAGAGAACATCCCGCCACCGCGTATATCATTATGTTTATTGAACTTAACGGAAGCCGGGAAGTCCGAATGCCCCGGACGCGGCATATCCCTAAAAATAGAGTAATCCTTAGCGATTGTATCCTCATTTTTGAATGTGATATTAATCGGCGCTCCCGTAGATATTGAGTTATGCACACCGCAGGAGATAATAGGTAAGTCGCTTTCTTTGCGAGGGGTTGTGCCTTTTGCATTTGGTTTGCGTCTATCTATTTCTTTCTGCATATCATCTAAGTTTATGGGAGTCCCCGCAGGCATTCCATCTATGCTAATTCCTATTTGATCTGAATGGGATTCACCATATATGCTAATTCTAAATATTCGTCCGAATGTGTTCATTGCGTGCTTAATTAAATATGCTATAAACTGTGTAAGTTACTTAAACTAAACTATGGATCTTTATTAAAATTTTAGTGGATAAAATCACGCTTAAAAGTTGGCAAATATATCAAAAAATATTAGATTTTTAGCTATAATGTGAGT
>JBHADY010000001.1:0-2808 GCA_041855325.1 Ignavibacteriota bacterium | reverse complement strand
CAATGATTGGAGGTGATTTAGCAATACCGCCAGTTATGATGATTGCATCCACTGCGCCCTTAAGCACTGCAGCTGCTGCACCGATTTCCTTAGCGATTTGATATGCCATACCTTCGTAGATTAATCTAGCTTTCGCGTCGCCTGCATTTGATTGCAGTTCGATTTGGTAAGCATCGTTTGAATTTAAATATGCCACGAATCCGCCCTTGCCAGTAATCATCTTGCGAACTTCATCGTAAGAGTATTTACCGCTGAAGCAAAGCTCTACTAATTGGCGAGCTGGCAAACCGCCGGAACGCTCTGGAGAGTATGGACCTTCGCCGTCGAGTGCGTTATTAACGTCCACTACTTTGCCCTTTTCGTGAGCACCAACTGAAACACCGCCACCCAAGTGAGCAACGATAAGGTTCAGTTCTTCGTATTTTTTGCCTTTTTCGCGAGCGTAGCGATAAGCCACAGCTTTTTGATTAAGAGCGTGGAAAATGCTTAATCTTGGTAGTTCTGGCATACCAGATAGTCTAGCGAGTTCTTGCATTTCATCTACTACTACAGGATCCACGATATAAGCAGGAACGTCCTTCTTTAGGGATTTTTTGATTTCATTAGCTAAAATACCACCTAAGTTAGAAGCGTGCTCGCCGCGTTTTCCTTCGCGTAAGTCTTGCAAGAGGCTATCGTTAATAGCATAAACACCTCCTGGTATTGGCTTCAATAGACCGCCACGACCAACTACTGCATCAAGGGAATCCACTTCGATATCTTGTTCGTTCAGGGCTTCGAGAATGATGTTTTTGCGGAAGTCAGCTTGCTCGATAATATTCTTATACGGAGCTAATTCCTCTACGCTGTGTCTTAGCGTTTTTGTGAATACTTCGTTAGTATCGTCGAAAACGGCGATCTTAGTCGAAGTAGAGCCTGGGTTAATGGCTAATATTTTCATTTTGATGATAAAAAGTTAGTGAATAATTTTATTTTCTATTAATATGCTGCTGCTAAAGCAACTGATAAGAGTTTACTTCTGTCTGAGTCAGCGCGAGAAGTAAGCACGATAGGCACTGCCGCACCCATTATCATTGCAGCTACGTTTGCACCGCCGAAGTAAGTGAATGACTTATAAAGCACGTTGCCCACTTCGATGTTTGGAACGAAGAGCATATCTGCGTCGCCAGCTACTTCGCTTACGATGCCTTTGTGTTCAGCAGCTTCTTTGCTGATTGCATTATCGAATGCCAATGGACCGTCGATAAGGCAGCCTTTGATTTGATTTCTTCTATTCATCTGTGTGATAGCAGCTGCATCTAAAGTTGATTCCATCTTTGGATTTACTACTTCTACTGCGCCGAGGAGGGCAATCTTTGGATTAGGGAAGCCCACGTGATTAAACACGTCAACAGCGTTATTGATGATAGTGATTTTTTCTTGAAGAGTAGGAGCTATGTTCTGAGCAGCGTCAGTGATAGCAACTACTTTGTGGTATGCTTTAGGATCGAAGAAACCCACGTGGCTAAGCATATCGCCTTTGCGTAAGCCAGCTTCTTTGTTTAATACTGCGCGAAGGAAGTCTGCAGAGCTTACTAAGCCTTTCATAATAATATTTGCATCGCCAGCGCGCACGATTTCTACTGCTTTGCGGCAAGCTTTTTTAATATCATTTTCTTCTACCATTTCAATACCATTCAGGTTGAAGCCTATGCCACTTGCGATTTCTTTAATTTTCGCAATATTACCAACGAGGATAGGTTCCACGATACTTTCAGCTACTGCTTCTTTGATTGCTCCGAGTACGTGAGAATCTTCCGCTGCAGCTACTGCAATTTTTCTTTTTGGTTTGCTCTTAGCTATATCTAAAAATACGTCTAAGGTTTTAATATCCATTTTTTTCGAGTCTCCGAATATATTATTTTACAAATTTACTTTATGTATATTGATAGTTGAGATATATTATCTCATTAACTTATCGTTAATGTAATTTCTTACGTTTTCAACTGGTATTCTTTCTTGCTGCATAGTGTCGCGTTCGCGGATAGTAACAGTATTATCTGATAAAGTATCGCCGTCAATAGTCAAGCAGAAAGGAGTACCGATTTCATCTTGGCGACGGTAGCGTCTGCCGATAGCACCGCTTGTGTCGTATTGTGCTTTGAAGTTCTTTTGCACGTCAGTGAATACTTTTTCTGCGTATTCTGGCATTCCATCTTTATTAACTAATGGGAATACAGCCACTTTAATTGGTGCGAGGTGCGGAGAGAATTTCATCACTGTGCGAGTGTCTTCTTTGCCGTTTTCGTCGCATAGTTTTTCCTCTGTGTATGCATTGCATAGGAAAGCCATTAGTCCGCGAGTAGTACCGCCGGAAGTTTCAATAACGAATGGAGTGTATCTGTCTTTAGTTGCAGTATCCACATATTCCATTTTCTTTCCGGAGAACTCTTGGTGAGCTTTAAGGTCGAAGTCAGTACGAGAGTGAATACCTTCGATTTCGCCCCAACCGAATGGGAATAAGTATTCTATATCGCAAGCTTTGTTTGCATAGTGAGCCAGCTTTTCGTGGTCTTTGAAGCGGATTACATCCGGAGACATTCCGTTTTCTACGTACCAGTTCCAGCGTTGTTCTTTCCAGTATTCGTACCAGTCAAGTTCTGTTCCCGGCTTCACGAAGTACTGCATTTCCATTTGCTCAAATTCGCGTGTGCGGAAGAGGAAGTTTTTAGTGTTAATTTCATTACGGAATGCTTTGCCGATTTGAGCAATACCAAATGGTGGCTTCATTCTGGAAGCATCCATAATGTTCTTAAAGTTTACGAAGAT